>JAYRVN010000285.1:0-2529 GCA_041918535.1 Chloroflexota bacterium | reverse complement strand
TTTTGACATCGAGGTGACGTTATTAACGCTGCCGGATGGCGTGGCGCGCTTAAGCATCGTGGTCGAGTTTCTCAAGAAGGAGATTGAGATCGCGCGCGTGCGCGCCAAGATTCAGCAAGATGCGCGTGAAGGAGCGGACAAGGCGCAGCGAGAGTTCTTCTTGCGCGAGCAGATGAAGGCTATCCGTCGGGAGTTAGGCGGCGAAAGCGAGGATTTGATCGGCGAATTGCGCGGCAAGATCGAGGCGGCAGCCCTGCCGGAGTTGGTGCAGGAACGGGCGTTGAAGGAGTTAAAGCGCTTGGAGCGACAGGGAGAAAATTCGGCCGAATCCAGCGTCATCCGCAATTACCTGGAATGGCTCACCGAATTGCCCTGGAATACCCTCACCGAGGACAACCTGGACATTGACCACGTGCGATCGGTGTTGGATGAAGATCACTACGGTCTGGAAGACGTCAAAGAGCGCATTGTCGAATATATGGCTGTGCGCAAACTGGCGGGCAATCAGATGAAAGCCCCCATCCTCAACCTCAACGGCCCACCCGGCGTCGGCAAAACCTCCATCGCCACCTCGGTGGCGCGCGCGCTGGGGCGCAAATTGGTGCGCATTAGTTTGGGCGGTGTCCATGACGAGGCGGAGATTCGCGGCCATCGGCGCACCTATATTGGCGCCATGCCGGGACGGATTTTGCGCGCGCTGCGCGATGTGCAAACCCGCAATCCGGTGGTTGTGCTGGACGAGATTGACAAGGTGGGCAGTGATTGGCGCGGCGACCCCAGTTCCGCCCTGTTGGAAGTGCTCGACCCGGAGCAGAACCATAGTTTCACCGACCACTATTTGGAAGCGCCCTTCGATTTAAGCCAGGTGATGTTCATCACTACCTCGAATGTCAGCCAGAGTATCCCGCCCGCCTTACGCGACCGGATGGAAACGCTGGATATGGAGGGGTATATCGAGGATGAGAAGGTGCAGATTGCGCGCCAATATCTGATCCGTAAGGAATTGGCGGCGCACGGATTGGAAAATGCGCCGGTCGAACTGGATGACGAAACCTTGCGTTATCTCATTCGTCATTACACGCATGAAGCGGGCGTGCGGAGCCTGGAGCGGCTGATCGGCACATTGGTGCGCAAGGTGGCCGTGCGCGCGGCGCGCGGCGAGACCGGCCCTTTCACCATGACGCTGGATGAAGCCAAGGCGCATCTGGGACCGGAAAAAATCTCCTATGGCCACGTGGAGGAGCAAGATGAAGTGGGGGTGGTGACGGGTTTGGCGGTGGTGGGTTATGGAGGCGACACGATCTCCATTGAAGTGCGTCTGAGCGAAGGCAGCGGCCGCATCTCACTCACCGGTTCGTTGGGGAATGTGATGAAGGAGTCGGCCCAGGCGGCGCTGACTTATGCGCGGGTGAATGCGCGGCGCTATGCGCTTGACCCGGCCACCTTTGACCGCACGGACATTCACATCCATATCCCGGCCGGGGCGCAACCCAAAGATGGGCCGAGCGCGGGGTTGGCGCTGACAACGGCGATTATTTCCGCCTTCACCCAGCGGCCGGTGCGTAAGGATGTGGCCATGACGGGTGAGGTGACGTTGCGGGGCAAGGCGCTGGAGATCGGGGGGTTCAAGTCCAAAGCGATTGCGGCGCACCGGGCGGGCATTAAGATCGTGCTTTTCCCGCAAGAGAATGCCAAAGATTTGCCCGAATTGCCGGAGCGCGTGCGCGCGGATTTGACACTGATCGCGGTGCGGCATGTGGATGAGGTATTGGCGGTGGCGTTGTTGGCAGCGACGGGGCCGGCGTGGTCGGTGAGCGCGCCGGTGAGCGGGGAAAAGGAGGAGGAGGAAATTCGGCCGAATCCGGACTAACGACTCTCGTCATCTCAGCATCAGGGCGTCAATACCCGCCTTGACGCCTGCCATTCTCTATCCGGCTAAAAGGCGGCTCGATCCTTAGCTCTGCTCGCGCCCCTGGCCGGCTCAGGTTTCCAGATACAGCTCCCCGGTTTCATCATCATAGGCGAATAGCTCGGCATGTCGGCCCCAATTGATGGCGATGTCGAGCTGCGGCTCGGTCAGGTCGCCGAATTCGTTCTGTAACGCCTCGAAGAAGTAATCCCAGGCCACCCGCTGGTCATCATCCCGGCGCAGAATGTCGTAGACCCAGGCGATGACGGGCAGGCGCAACACGCGTCCGGCCAGCATCTCCTTGCGCGCCAGAATGCTGGCGTCGGCGTAAGCCTGTCCCAGGGAAGTGAGCAACAGGTCACCTTCCTGGACGGCCAGGAAGCCGAGGAGTTCGCCGGCCTCCACGATGGGCAAGAGGTCGTCTAGTTCCAGGCGTAAGTCGTCGCTGATGCGATAGAGGTCAACCCGGCTGCCTTCGTCGGCCAGTTGCTCCAAAAGGCCGGCCAGGGCATTCAGTTTGGCCGGCGGCAGGGGGCGGGTGGCCCCGGCCTGACCCGGGGCAGTGCCCAATGTTTCCGCTTCGGGCCGCGTTTGGCCGGCGACGGCCGCGTACACCTGGT
>JAYRVN010000284.1:0-8252 GCA_041918535.1 Chloroflexota bacterium | reverse complement strand
GCTATCGAACGATCAATTAGCCACGCTGGTCAATTTTCTGCTGGCGCAACAGACGCCGCCTGGGGCGACAACCCAAACGCCGGACGCGATTCCCACCATTGGGCATCAGACGGGAACGGATTCGGCCGAAACACCTTCTTCTGCAACCTCTCGCTCACTCACCTGGGCCTGGCTGATTCTGCCAGGCGTGCTGCTTGGGTTGGGTCTGGCCCGGCTGCTCAAACGCCGCCGTCCCGCCCCTCCCGCGCCCCCGTGATCGCCATTCACTCATCACGGCTCAAAATCTTCTTTCCAACGCCGGCTCAACGCCCGTTCTACCTCGCGGCGGTCGTCCGCTTCGCGCAAAGAGGCGCGTTTGTCATATTCACGCTGGCCGCGCGCCACGGCGAACTCCAACTTAGCCCGGCCCCGCTTCATAATCATGCGGATAGGCACGCAAGTTAGCCCTTTTTGCGCCAGTTGCGTGAGGATGCGGTTGATCTCACGCCGATGCAACAGTAACTTGCGTTGACGCACCGGATCATGATTCTGCCGGTTGCCGTGCTCATACTCGGCAATGTTGGCGTTCACTAGCCACAACTCCCCGTTTTGGGCTTGAATGTAGCTGTGCTGCAAACTTACTTTGTGCGCGCGGACGGATTTGATTTCCGTGCCCGTTAACACCAACCCGGCCTCAAATTGCTCCAGAAAGTGGTAGTCATGACTGGCCCGCCGGTTGCGCGCCACCACATTATCGGAGAGTTCCTGCTTCTTCGCCATAATCAGCTCAACGGCTCAGGCCCTGCCACCAACTGCCGGGACGACCAGAAGCGACCCAACAGCCGGCGTGGAGAGGCTCTCATTGTCCGGTCTGCAAGAATTCAACGGCTCGCTGCAACTGCACATCATCCTCGCCGCCTAAAATCTCCGGCGACCCCTCAATCAAAATATCCGGCGTCACACCCACATGATCAATCACCCGATTGGTCGGTGAATAGAAACGCGCAATGGTAATGCGAATCTCCGAGCCGTCATCTAACACCGTCGGCGTCTGCACCGACCCCTTGCCAAACGAATGCGTGCCGATCAGGGTGGCGCGATCCCGATCCTGAATGGCGGCCGAAACCAACTCGGACGCGCTGGCGCTCTCTTCATTAATCAATACCACCAGCGGGATTTCCTCCGCCAGGTCGCCGTCATCGGTGCGATAGACCTCCTCCTGGCCGTTGCTGTCACGCTCAATCACCACAATGCCATCCGGCAGGAAAATATCGCCAACCGCCACAGCCTGCGTCAACAACCCGCCGCCATTGTAGCGCAAATCGAAGATCAGAGAAGTCGCGCCGTCATCCAACAAAGTTTGGATAGCGGCTTCCAGTTGATCCGACGCCAATTGATTGAAGCTGACCAACTGCACATAGCCGATGTTGTTATCAAGCAAGCGCGATTCAACCACCGGCACCTGGATGCGCGCCCGCACAATGGTTACGTCAAATAACTCGGCCACCCCTTCACGCTGAATAGTCAACGTTACCGCCTCGCCCGCCGGCCCGCGCACGACGCCAATCACTTCGTCAGTGGACCAGCCGGTGATGTCAACACCGTCCACCTTCAGCACCACATCGTCCGGCTTTAAGCCGGCCTCGGCCGCCGGCGTGTTCGGGATCGGACGGGCGATATAGAATTGTCCGTTATCATTCGTGCCGACAAACGCGCCGATGCCTTCAAAATCGCCGCGGAAGCCTTCCCGAATGCGTTCGGCCGCTTCCGCCGGATAGTAGTGCGTGAACCGGTCGCCCAGCAAGTCCACCGCCGCCGTAATAATAGCATCGCGCAAAGCGGTGTCGGTGGGCAAATTGCCATCATATTGTTTTTCTATCATCCCCCAGATTTCAAACAACATATCCAGGTCCGCCGGCGTGAAATCGCCGGGCTTTCCCACCACGGATGGTGTGGGGATGAGGGTCGGCGTGGGCGGCGGCGTCTCAATTGCAGCCGGGGTGCTGATGGCTGCCGGTTGGGTCCCGTTAACCGGGGCCTGCACTGTCACCAAGCGTGTCACTTCCACCGTAATTATCTGGGGCGCCTGGCTAATCGCCTGGTTATTACGGGTGGCGGCGTTGCAAGCGATTAGCCAGCCGCCGGTGAACAAGAGAATCAACAGGAAAATAAAGGGGGAGCGTTTCATGATTTGTGTAACATCCTAAATGAGTTTGGTGGTTGAGCGCGTTTACATCGGGCTCGGTTTCGGCCGAATCCACATCACCGGCCGCTCTGCAAATAGGCTACCGCGCGCGCCAGAGTTTCATCCCGGCCGGCGTCAGTTGCCGCCTGGCTAGGAACCACTTCAATATCCGGCTGCAAGCCATGCTGATCGATCTGCCGATGCTCCGGTGTGTACCAACGCGAAGAAGTGATGTGAACCGAAGACCCATCACTCAGATCATAGATAAGCTGAACGGAACCTTTGCCAAAAGTGGGTTCGCCGATCAGCACCGCGCGGCCGTGATCTTGCAAAGCGCCGGCCACAATTTCAGACGAACTGGCCGTGCCGCCGCCTACCAGAATGGCTAGGGGGTTCTCGAAAGCCAGGGCGGCGGCCCCAGTGGTCTGGATTTGCTCGCCCTCATCGCGGGAGACCCGGATATAAACCGGCAAATCTTTCAGGAAATTGGCGCTCACATCTACGCTGGCTTGCAGCAATCCCCCTCCATTGTGGCGCAAATCAAGAATGAGCTTATCTGCGCCCTGAGCGCGCAAAGCCAGAATGGCGTCATGCACTTCACGGCCGCTTTGCTCGGAAAAGCGGTTGAGTTGAATATACCCGATGCCGGGCGCTTCGGCCAACACGCGGTAAAACACGGAAGGGATTAAGATTTCGTCGCGGATTACTGTGATTTCACGCGGCTCACCGGCGGGCGGCCGCAAAATGGTGAGCACGACCGACGTACCTTTATCTCCGGCCAGCCGGGCCTGAATAGCGTTGACCGATTCTTCTGCGCCAATGACGACGCCGTCCACAGCCAGCAAAATGTCGCCGGCGCGAATATCAGCCTTCGCCGCCGGATTGTCCGGGATGGGTTCAATGAGCCATTGTCCCGCCTCATTGCGCGACAGGTTCACACCAATGCCGCCGGCAATGCCACGCAGGTTATCCCGCTCCGCCTCGCGGTCAGGCGGTTCGACAAAATAGGTATACGGGTCATTGAGTGTGCTCAGAGCGCCGCGTAGGGCGCCATAAGTTGCCTGTTGAGGGGTCGGCACTTCCCCGTAAAAGCTGGCTTGCACATAACCCCAGGCCTCTTGCAGCAGACTGAAATCGACGGCAGCCGCGGCGGCAGGATTCAGCGACTGCACAAAATCGCGCGACAAGAAGCCCGCCGCGAAAGAAGCGCCAGCCAAAGATAAAATCAGCAAGACAATAACCAGGTTCCGCATACTCTTCGACAAAATGTGACCCTTAGAGACCGGGCCGAGGGCGGTGTTGCGCCATCAGGCGACACGGCGCTCAACCAAACGCAGGCCGATCCGGTTTATGCAGAACGCATTGTAGCATACGCTTGGGCGAAATCGTACATGGCGGCGTCAATTTTGGGCGTAATCTTATTCTGGTTCGCCGGATGGTGGAAGGCGGGTGGGATCAGGGCGTTTGTCCCAGGCGAGTCAACTTAGTATACTGGGTAGGCGCTACCATGAGACGACGTGGACTGATCTTCCTCCTGCTGATAATTTTGAGCCAACTGGTGGCGCAAACCGCGCTGCCGGCCGCCGCGCAGGTGGCGCCAGTGGATGTCGCCGCGCTGGCACAGACAATGCTGGGGCGCATGAGCGTGGCGGAGCGGGTGGGCCAACTCTTCTTGGTGACGTTTTATGGGGATTCGGCCGAATCTGATACCGATATCACCAACTTCATCACCAACTACCACGTCGGCGGCGTCGTCTTGCAGGCCGCGAACGACAATATCACCGACCTGATTAACCCACCCCAACAGGTAGCCCGACTGATTGACCAGCTCCAATTTCTGGCAACCAACCCCATCACCAATCCGTTGCCGGCAGAACCCGGCCCCGAGTCGCCGCGCCTGCCTATTCCCCTCTTCGTAGCCATTCAGCACGAGGGCGACGGCCCACCGCACACCGAAATCCTGCACGGCCTCACCCCCATCCCCAACCAAATGGCTATTGGCGCCACGTGGAACCCGGCTAATGCGGAGATGATCGGCCGAATCGTGGGTCAGGAATTGAACGCCTTGGGCATTAACATGCTCTTGGGCCCTTCGCTGGATGTCCTGGAAAACCCCAACCCGGACAATCTGAGCGATCTGGGCACGCGCACCTTTGGCGGCGATCCCTATTGGGTCGGCGTACTCGGTCAGGCCTTCACGCGCGGCGTGCGCCAGGGGAGTCAGGGGAGGTTGGCGATCATTGCCAAGCATTTTCCCGGCTACGGCGGCAGCGACCGCCCTCTGAATGAAGAGATCGCCACAGTGCGAAAGTCGCTGACGCAGTTGCAGCAATTTGATCTGATCCCGTTTTTCGCCGTCACTGCGCCGGGCGGCGTCGTCAGCGACACCGTCTCGGTGGATGGGCTGCTGACCACGCACATCCGCTACCAGGGGCTAAGCGGCAATATCCGGGCCACGACCGCGCCGGTGAGCTTCTCGCCGACAGCGCAGGCCGAGTTAATGTCGTTGCCGGAACTGGCCGCCTGGCGCGCCAACGGCGGCCTGGTGGTCTCCGATGCGCTGGGGGTGCAGGCGGTGCAGCGCTTCTATGACGATACCGGGCGCGCCTTCCCACACCGTCAGGTAGCCAAGGATGCCTTTTTGGCCGGGAACGATCTGCTCTTTCTGGCGAAATTTGCCCTGGATTCGGCCGATACGCCCCAAGCCGAAAGCGCCAACATCCGCGACACTATCCGCTGGTTCCAAGAGCGCTATCAGGCTGAAGCCTCTTTCCAACAACGGGTAGATGCCTCCGTCTTACGCATTCTACAACTCAAATTACGCCTGTTTGGGCCGGATTTCAGTCGCCGCCCGGCCGCTTTCGACCCCGCCGGCCTGGCGGATATCGTCACGCGCAACTCGGCCGCTCTAGCTTCCCAACCCGCCCAATCGCTCACTCTGATTTCGCCGCGCCTGCAACAACAATCGGGGACCTTGCCCGCCCCGCCCACCGGGAACGAACAGATCGTCATTTTCACCCAGGTGCGCACCACGCAGCAATGCCGAACTTGCCCGGCGGAGCCCTACATCAGCCTCAATGCCTTACAAGATCGTTTGCTGGCCCTCTACGGCCCACAGGCCAGCGGTCAGATTCGCGCCGGCCAGGTGCGCAGCTTTAGCTTCCGCGATTTGAACGACTTTCTAAATGCCGGGGGCGCGCCCATCACCTTGCCCGCGCCCCCGCCGGTTCCAAACGAAAGCGGCGACGCCGACGCCACGCCGGCGGTCAGCCCCACGCCCCTGCCGCCGCCGGCCGGGTATCTCGTGCAAGAAGCCTTGGCCCAGGCAGATTGGATTCTGTTCGCCCTGCTGGATGCGCACAATAGCCCCGGACAAACGGAAACCAGCGCGCTTCAACGTTTCCTGAATGAACGCCCTGATCTGGCGCGCAGTCGCACGGTAGTGGTCTTTGCTTACAACGCCCCCTACTTTTTGGACGCTACGGACATCAGTAAATTGAGCGCCTATTTCGGCGTCTATAGCAAAACGCCGGCTTTCATTGACGCTTCCATGCAGGCGCTCTTCAATGACCTCGCCCTGGAGGGCAACCCGCCGGTCAATATTGACGGCATCGGTTATGACTTGTTCGTCGCCACCCAGCCCGACCCCGACCAACGGGTGGCTTTGTTCATTTATCAGGACGGGCTGGCCTTATCCCCGTCGGCCAATCAGCCTGTCCAACTGGAAGCCGGAGCAGGCGTGGAGATTCGCACCGGCGTCTTACACGATCGCAATGGCAACCCGGCGCCGGACGGCACGGTGGTGCGCTTCCTCCAAGAAGACCTGACGGAAAATCTGTTGAATGTGGTAACGGAACGCACCACGCGCAACGGCGTGGCCGTCCTGAATTTCTCGTTGCCGGAAGGACTCACCGGCCGCATTCGCGTCACGGCTTACGCCGGTGAAACCAGCCGTTCAGACGAGGTGTATGTTCTGGGCAACGAGGCTTCCGTCATTACCCCCACGCCGGAACCGACGCGAACCCCTAGCCCGACACCCACGCCTAGCCCGACGCCCACGCCTAGCCCAACGCCCACGCCGGTTCCAACCGCCGCGCCGCCGGCGCCGGCTGTTTCGGCCGAACCGACTCTGCAAATTGAGCTGGCGCAAATATGGGCGCTTCTGGGCATGATCGGCGGCCTGGGATTGACCGTGGGCGCTTCTCTCTGGCTCAATCAACAGGCGCCATTAGCGGTAGACCAGTTGGTTCGGCAATCATTGTGGGGACTCTTGGGCGGCGTGATCGCCTATAATTACACTGCCTTAGGGCTGCCGGGTTCTACCTGGCTGGGACATTTACAGGCATGGGAAGGCTTGCTGCTGACATTTGTCGGCGGGGCGGCAGGCATTGGACTGTTCCGTTGGAAAAATCGGCCGAATCCCCCCTCCCCCTAACCGCCCGGCCTCGCATGCATCCCCGTTCATGGCTCTTTCTGGTTTTCTGGCTGGCGCTCTGGGGCTGTCGCAACCCTGCGGCGAATCAGCCGGCCGTCTCCGTCACTGTGACCCTGGCCGTTGTCGCCACCCCGCCGCCCGTTGCAGTTACGCGCCCGGCCGAACACACCCGCACGGCCACACCGTCACCCACCGCCACGTCTGTCCCAACACCTGAGCCCTCCCCCACGCCCCACCTAGAGCTAACACCCTACAGCAACGCCGAGCTAGGCATCACCCTACAATATCCGGCCGCCTGGCAGCTCTCTGACCGGCAAGCGGGCTATATTCGCCTGAGCAACGCGCCTACCGCCGGCGAGGAGGCCGCTCCCGCTGAGGTTTTGCTCTTCATCAGCCCTTTGGCCCGGACAGACGCCGCGCCGCTGGCTATTCTGACCGCATCGGCCGAATGGCTGGGTCTGACGCCGTTTTCATCCGGCCTGGACATCATCCAAACCGTGCAACCGCCGACCGTTTGGCCTTATCCCGGTGGGGAGGCGGCGACGGCAGTTTACCTGAGCCGCTATCAAAATCGGCCGACGTTAGTCCATCTCACGGCGTTGCGGCAGCCTGAGGGCGCCGTCCTGGTGATTCGTCTGACTGCGCCGGGAGATGAACGCTGGGAATCGGCCGAATCCGCCATTATCCGTTCGCTGACCATCACCCGCCCCCCTCTGACCACGCATAACGTCGCCGGCCTCTTGCCGGGTTCCACCCTGGACACCTTCTTATACGTCAATGAGATTAACCAGCATGTGCTGGCCGTCACCGCCGGCGCCGACGTCATCATGGCCGTCATCCCACAAGGGCGTTTGGCCCTGGATTTAACCTTGCTAACGCCGCAGGGCGAGATATTAGACAGCGCGCGCGCTGCCGGCAGCGGAGCCATTAACGCCTTGCGCTTTCAACCGCCGGCCGATGGGGAGTATCGTCTGCGCGTCGCTTCCCATTCGGGCCGGGAAGGTCGTTACACGCTCACTCTCAACCGCGTCTATCTGCATCAGGCAGAGCTTCTCGCGCCGCAAGCGGCTATGACGCTGACCCTTGACGGCGCCAGCCGACGCGCCGTCATCGTAGCCGCCGCCGATGCGCCTTTTGACGGCCAACTGAGCGCTTTAGATGCCGGCGGCGTGGTTTTAACCGGCATCAACGCGCAATTCGGACCCACCCCCATCAGTCTACTCGCGCCCTTGCGCTTTGAGCGCACGTATATGGTGCGACTGCGCAATGATTCGACCGAGTCGCGGGCGGCGACGTTGGCGCTGGCTTTGACCCCGGCGCGTCAGGTAGACCTGAGCGCAGGCAGCGAGATCATTTCACATCTGACTCTGCTGCCGGACACGCCGCTCGATCTGCCCTTCAGCATGGCTGCGCCGGCCAGGTTCAGTCTGGCGCTTTGGTCGGAGACTGCGTTGGATGTGACAGCCGTCATTCTGGACGAAGCGGGCGCTATGATGGCGACGCTAGAGGCTGCCGCCGACCAGGCTGCGCGGGCTTTCAACGCGCCTCAGGCAGGCAATTACACGCTCCGATTATCTCCAGCCGGGCCGGAAGGCGGGCGGGTCACGCTGGTTCGGTACGCGCCGACGCTGGCAACGGCTGACATCAGGGATG
>JAYRVN010000283.1:0-18623 GCA_041918535.1 Chloroflexota bacterium | reverse complement strand
TATCTATTCGGCGGCTGGAACGGTCAGAAGGCTCTCAATACGACCTATGTGTATGATCCCAACGTGGATAGCTGGCGGCCCCTGGCCCCGCTGGCGCACGCCCGCGCCTACCTGAGCGGGGGCGTCCTGGAAACCGGCATGTTGGCCGTGGGCGGCTTTGATGGGCGGAACGATCTGGCCTGGTGCGAACACTTTTCGCCGGCGACCGGGGTGTGGCGGACTTGCCCGGAGATGTTGGTGGCCCGGGGCGGCGCCGGGGCGGCGGTGGTTTTGAACAAGCTATATGTCATCGGCGGCGGCTTGTCCGGCGCGCTCCCTTATGCCGAGTTCTACGACCCCAACTCGCAAACGTGGCAAGTCTTGAATCTACCTATGTTGAATGGGCCTGAGCGCTGGACATATCTGGGCGTGGCGACGGTGGAGACGCACCTTTATACGCTAGGCGGGGAACGCGCTGGGGAAATTTCGGCCGAAAATTACCTCTTCTCCCCCCTCTATTATCAATATATCCCTGCCGCTCCCGGCAACGACAATGGCTGATTCGGCCGAATCCCTAGCCATCCGCCAGCATGGCCGGCATTTCCGCTTCGTACGTGTCCGCATAGAACCAGGAAACGATCTTGGCCTCGGCCCAGGGCAATAACGCTTGGATCAGTTCCACCCCTGTCGGCGTCTGCAAAGCCTCAAACCACGCCGCCTCCGAATCAAAATACAACTCGTACATCAAGTAAAACCGCGACTCGCCGCCCGGTTTACCATTAACGCGCGCCGTTTCCCGCTTGCGTAAGCCGGGCAGACGCTCCGCCAACGGCAAATGCACCTGGGCAAAAAAGTTGTCCAGACTGATGTCATCATCTACCTGACGATAAAGCGTGACGAATTTGAACACACCTTACTCCTTTGGCCCGGGCGCACGCCACCCCGCAGCTCACGCTAACGCACGGCGCCGCCACTGCAGGCTCTTCATCTGACGTTAACTTTACCACAAACCGCAGGGCTAAACCGTGGACAAATGCCGGGATGTTCTCTGATCCGCCGCCTACACCGGCGGTTATGGCCGGTCTCTGACCGCGTCACCCGACTAATTCGAGTCGCGACAGGGTGTTAAGAGGGTCAGAAAGGTGACATTTTCCGCATTTTCACCCTGGGGGCTTGCTATCGTGGCACAATTTGCTTATAATGCTCGGTGAATGTGGGATAAAAAGGGAAGAGGTACAAGTTGAATACCATTTTCAGCCAATCCATTGCACCCTGGGTCCTCTCCGCATTCCTGCTGGCCTTTTTGAGTTTGTCCACGCTGACGCTCCGCGCATTACGTGAGGTAAAACATGCCCCGTACTTTTTCCAGCGCCGACAGGCCCAACAGCGAATGCAATCTTATTCACTGACCAGTCTGGTCATGTTGGTGATGATCGTCGCCGTGGCATCTTATGCCTGGCGTCCGCCGAATCACACGGCCCCGCGCATCACTTTGCTGGCGCATGCCAAACCGGTGATAGAAAACCCGCTGTCGGCTTTGAATGCTGCCCAAGCCGTGGTTTCAGCCGCCGCCAAGACCGCCACACCCGTTCCAGTTGCCGCTGCCCCTCCTAGCCTGCCTTCAGAATTCAACCTATTAACTCCGGCCGCCGAATTGACGGCCAATACACAAATTGAGGCCCTGTCTTTTTCGACCACCATCACCGATCAGTATGAGCCGGTGGGTTCTCGCCGCACGTTTGGCGAGGGGTTTTTCACCCTCTACGCCACGTTTAGTTATGACAACATGGCGGACGGCATGGTGTGGTCATGGGTTTGGCGTCACGACGGCGAGGTGGTGAGCGGCGGCCATCAAGCCTGGACGTATGGCGACCAAGGGCCAGGATATGTCTATTTCAATCCTGAGACGGGCTTCGAGAAAGGGGAGTATTCGTTGGAAATCTGGGTTAACGGCGAGAGGCTTTCACACGATTCCGTGCGGGTAGCCAGCGGCGTGGCTAATAATTAACGCCCTGGTTTCAGCGAAGATTCAATACATAAGGAACCATCACAAAGCCCGGCTGAAGTCGGGCTTTTTTGTCGCCGTCAATCAGGCAGAGGCGGGCCGCCAACGTCGCCACAGATAATGGATTTCTTCCAGACGGAGGACTATACAGAGGAGCAGGTAGAGGAGGCTGCCCAGACTTGTCAGAAGGATCAATTGCGTCAGAGATTCGGCCGAATTCAGCCACCGCCCCGCCACCACCATACCGGCTGCCATCCCTCCCGCCGCCACAGTCAAACGCCACACCCCCGACCACAGCCGCCCGGCCGCCAGACCGTGCAAACGACGGTTGAGGAGCCACAACAAGCCTACAGTTTCCACCCAGTTTGACACTGTGAAGGCCAAGGCCACTCCCCCCAGCGCCGGCCGGCCTGTCGTCGGAAACACGCGGTAGCCCAACCACAGACTCAAACCGGCCATCAAAGCAATCTGGACGGCTCCGGCCAAAACCGGCGTCAGGGTATCTTTCAGGGCATAAAAAACGCGCGAGATCACTTCCAACAGCGCTAAACTGACCAGCGCCGGCGCATAAAAGAGCAGCCCCCAGGCCGCCAGGTTGGTGGCGGCCGCATCAAATTGCCCGCGCTGATAGGCCAGCTCGATAATCGGGCGCGCCAAAACAGCCAGCAATACCGTCAGGGGAAGGCCGACAAAGACGATCAGACGGAGTGTGTCGCTCAGGATGCGCCGTATTTCCGACAAATCGGATTCAGCCGCCAGGGCGGCAAATGTGGGGAACGAGGCGATACCTAAGGCCTGGCCCAAGACGCCCTGCGGCGCCATCACCAGGCGAAAAGCGACATTCAGGGCGCGTAGGCTACCCGCCATCATGCCCTGAGCCAGGAGCGGGGTAAAAAAGAGATTGAGGTAGCTGAAGGAGAGGCCCAACACCCGCGGGGCCATCAGCCGGAGCACCTGTCGGACGCCCGGATCGCGCCAGGTAAAAATCGGCCGATACCGCGCCGACGCCTGTCGCAAAGCCGGCAACTGTATCGCCAGATGCCCCAACGACCCCACCACCGTCCCAATGCCTACCCCCAAGACCGACGGCGCCCAGAGCATTGTCCCCGCGATGATACCCAGATTATAGATAATGCCCGCCAGAGCCGGCATGAGAAAGTGCTGGCGCGCGTTGAGCGCCGCCATCACCACGCCGCTCGCGCCAAAGATAATGGGCGAGATCAGCATCAGCCGCAACAACGGCACAGCTACCCCCAGCATCTCCGGCCGGGCTTGCATAATATCCCCGTAGAGCGCCTGGAGAAGCTGCGGAGCCAACAAGGCGGCCAGGCCGGCGGCCAGCGTCATGACCAGGAGGACGAGATTCAGGATGGCGGAAAAAACGCGCCAGGCGCCTTCTTCGTCCTCGCGGGCAAAGTAGGCGACAAAAGTGGGGATGAAGGCCGAGCCTAATGCGCCGCCGGCGATGACGGTGAAAATCAGTTCCGGCGTCGGACTGACAATGGAATAAGCGTCGGCTTGAAGGCTATCTACGCCGAAGTAAAAGTTGAATACGGCATCACGCGCCAACCCCAGCAGCCGACTGACCACAAACGCCACCGAGATAATGAGGGCGGCATTCAAGATGCGGGTACGGTTCTGGGCGCCTTTTTCTTCTGCCGTCATAACAGCTTACACCCGACGCGCCCGGCTCTATCCCCCAAGGCGGCGCGCCAACTTCGCGGGGCTGCCGGCTTCTCCCGCGCACAACGGGTGGTTCTGAGGCTTACCGGCCGGTTTATCAGGCGGAGGTTGTTAGTGAGCGCGGGCGGCGAAGAAGTTGTTTCCACCGGCGCGTGCGCATGACAGCCACACCGGCCAGGGATACGGCCGAGCCGATGGCGGCCCCTAACCACAGATCGGAGGTGCGTATGACCGGGTGGGCGAATTCAAAAGCCAGCAGCAGGTCACGGCGCAACGCTGCGGTGAACTCGGCGGCGGGCGTCACCGGTGTCAATGCGGCGGCGACAGAACGCACTAGTTCCACCCAGGCGCTCAGTTCCGGGTGTTCACGCAGAAACATGACCGTCAAGTCCTGGCCGGCCGCCAGGCTGTCTGCATGTCGCAGAAGAAGGTCTATCAGTGGCTGGGAAAGCATAGTTAACTCCCTAGCGATTCGGCCGAAAATCCTCTCTCCTAATCCGGCACAGTCAAGATACCCAAGGCGCCCGGCCCGACGTTGATTGCTACCGCCACCGCCATATCAGTGATAGATGCCTGGGTGTAATTCAGCGCGGCCTTGGCCATATCCAATAGTTGGCGCGCATCCTCCGGCGAATTGGCGTGCGAAATGCACAACTTCACCGGTCGGTCACCCACTCGCTCCTTGACGCCATCCACAATGTAAGCCAACGCCTTCCGGCGTGTGCGCACGCGCCCAGCCTCCACAATCAGCCCGTCTTTCAGCTCCAGGATAGGCTTCAGATTGAGCAACGAAGCCACGGCGGATTTCATGGAGCTGACGCGTCCACCGCGCACCGCAAACTCCAGGCTGTCAATCGTGAACAACGTTGCCATCCCACCCCGCAAATACTCCAGCCGGCGCAAGATGTTGTCGATCGGCTGACCAGCCTGCGCCATGCGCGCTGCCTCGACAGCCTGCATTCCGTGCACCGCCGATGCTCCGGCCGAGTCGAACAGATAAAACCTGGCTCGTCCCGCCATCTCTTGCATAGCCGTGGTCGCTGAGGAGTAAGTGCCGCTAAATTTCTGGCTTACCGTGACGGTGAGGATGTCCGTCTCGCCTTCCGCTATCAGGGATTCATAGGCTGTAGTAAATTGATAGGGTGTAGGCTGGGATGTTTTGGGGAAGTTTTGGGCAGAGACGTGCTTGACCTTGGCATAGAAGGCAGCCTGGTCCATCGTCACACCTGACAAATACTCTTCGGTGCCGAAGGCAATATTGACCGGCACCACTTTGATATTCAACTCATTGGTGAGGTTGTCGGGCACCTCAGCCGCATCGTCAATGACTATTCGCATGAAATCCACCTCACGGCTCGCCCACCGTTCAACGGTCAAGGTGGGCTGATAGGTTCAGAATGGTAATTGAACGCGCTTCTTACGCGCCGGTTCCGCGCTGCGCCCTTGCTCAAGCTCATCGCGCAGGGCCACCAAAGTGCGGTGGTACAAAGATTTGATGGCTCCTTCACTACGACCCATAATCTCACCCACTTCAGTATTAGACAGCCGGTCGACAAACTTGAAGATGAGCAATTCCTGTCGTTCAGCCGGTAAACGCCGGATGGCGCTCAAGAGCTGCTCTTTATCTTCCAGTAACTGAGCGGCCATTTCCGGGCCGGCGTCGCTAATGTGCCACTGCACAAAATCATCCAACGCCAAAATCTGCCGCCGGCTCTGGTCACGATGCCAGTTGGCAACCAGGTTGCGGGCAATACGATAGAGCCAGGCTGAGAACGGCAAGCCTTTGTCTTGATAAGCGCCAATGTGACTCATAGCCCGGAAGAAGATGCGGGCGGTTAAATCCTCGGCATCCTGCACATTTCCGGTGCGATAGTACACATAGTTATAAATGCGCCGAACATACTGTTCGTATAGCTCGCCGAACGCCTCTTTATCTGTCTTGGCGCGCTCGATCAGGGTTGACTCATCCACGCTTACTCCTCGCGGTGCGAATTTGTGTGGTGATCAGGCCAGGATGGCGCGCCCCGCCGACAGGCTGCCGTCAACGGGTTGTGACAGTAACAACCCAGCACGTTGCCAACCGTTGCGCCCCAAGGCCTTTTATCGGCCGAATTGATGATCCTCTCATGTAATGCACGCCGGGGCTGCCACCTCGACGATGGATTCGGCCGAAAGTATAACAGATTGTTAGCCCGTCAGGTAGTCAAAACCAAGCCGCAAAATAACCATCCGGTAAGAAGGCGCGGCAACGCTTGACGCCTATCGAACGGTTAGCTATTCTCCATAACGTCCATGAATTCACCATCCCGATCCACCGATTCGACCTACTCTCGCCGGAGTCTCGATCCCATCAGTTGCGCCGGGCTTTTCCTGCTGGCGATTTCTGTCGTTCTGGGTGTGCGCGTCATTTTGTCCGGCGGTACCCCGGCCGTAGCCACCTCGGCTGTGGCAGCCATCACCTTGCCACCCGCCACATCCTTTCCTGCCGTTCTCGGCCACGCCCAGGCGACTCCGACGGCCAGCCTCACACTTATCCCGCCGCCCCCGACGCCCACGTTCATTCCCACGCGCGCGCCGGAACCCATTCCAAGCCGAACACCCCGGCCGACCCAGCCGTCATTCGACGAACTGGCACTCTTTCTAACCAGGCCGCCCGCGCCGCTCACACCCTCTCCCACACCCTGGCCGCAACCAACACCCCAGGGTTATTTCGCGGCGGTGCGCGTGCCGATCCTGATGTACCATTATCTCAGCGCGCCGCCGGAGGACGCGGACATCTATCGCACCGACCTCTCGGTGACGCCGGATAATTTTCGGGCGCAAATGGCTTACCTGGCGCAAAACGGCTATAGCACAGTTGATTTCTATGCCCTGACCCTGGCCATGCTTGGCCGCAAGGAGTTGCCGCCCAAACCGGTGATCGTGACCTTTGACGACGGTTATGTGGATGCTTATCTGAATGCCTTCCCCATCTTACGCGAGTTCGGTTTCAGCGCGACCTTTTTTATCATCACCGAGTTTGTAGACTTCGAGCAGCCCGGTTATCTGAGTTGGCCGATGATTGAGGAGATGGTCGCCGCCGGTATGCGGATGGAGCCGCATACCAAGACACACCAAAACCTGGATAAACGCGAACGGGATTATGTCATCTATCAAATCCTCGGTTCGCAGGAAACTTTGGCGGCGCATATCGGTTACACCCCGCGCTATTTTGCCTATCCAGGCGGGCGTTATGATGAGCAAGTGATTGATGTCCTCAGAGAGCTAGATTTTTGGGGCGCGGTAACGACGGCCGGGGGAACCTGGCACGATTTTGAGCAGCGGTACGAATGGACGCGGATGCGGGTGCGCTACACGACGGCGCTGCCAGAGTTCGCCGATTTGGTGAAGTAGGCGGGCGGCGCGGGCATTTCCCCTTTTGCCCGCGTCGGCAGATGTAACGGGTGATGTATGGATAAAATCGTGATTACAGACCTTGTGGCGCGCGGCATTTTGGGCATCAACCCGAATGAGCGGCAACAACGGCAGGATATTCTCATCAACCTGGCGATCTTCACCGACATCCGGCAGGCGGCCGCTACTGATGACATTGCCTGTGCCGTCAACTACGACACCCTTTGTCGGCGCGTGGTCGAGCATGTGGAAAATTCGGCCGATTTCCTGGTTGAGAAGCTCATTACGGATATTGCCCGCCTCATTCTGACGGAATTTCCGGTGGAGCGGGTGTGGGTGCGGCTGGAAAAGCCGGGGGCATTGCGCGCGGCGCGCACGGCGGGCATTGAGATTGAGCGCAGCCGGGGCGAGGTGTAAGACAAGCCGGCGGCCGGCCGCGGCCAAACATCCCCACAAAAAAACGTCGCCCCTGATTGGGAGCGACGTTTGGGTGATGCCGAAGGTGGGAATCGAACCCACACTCCTTTCGGAACACGATTTTGAGTCGTGCGCGTCTGCCTGTTCCGCCACTTCGGCGTGGTAACCGTGAACGTCGCTAAGTATAATTCAATCTTAGACGTGTGTCAACGCTGGAGGCGTTGCAATGGGACGCAAGATGGTGTGGCTGATGTTGTTTGGGCTGGCGGGGATGATGGGATTCGGCCGAATTTCTTCCCTTACCCACGCCCAACCAAGCCTGCTCACCTTTGCCGGCTACACCTGGGAAGTGCGCTCCGGCTTCGGTGGACCAGGGCCGAACTATTGGGAACCGGCCAACGTCTGGGTGGATGAGCAAGGCCATCTACACCTGCGTCTGGATTACCAAGCCGGGCAATGGCGCTGCGCCGAAGTGACCATGACGAATAGATTGGGATTCGGCCGATACCAGTTCTGGGTGGAAGGCGCGCTCAACACACTAGACCCCCAGGTTGTGCTGGGTCTCTTTGACTACCCGCCCTCTGACGTCGGCCCGGACGGCACCAACGAGATTGACATCGAGTTCGCCCGCTGGGGCCACGCCGCCAACCCGCCCGGCAACTACACCGTCTGGCCGGCGCAGGTCGGGCTAACCCAACGCACTTATGCCTTTGATTTCACGCTGGCCGGGACCTATACCACCCAACGCTTCACCCGCCAGAGCCAGTCCGTGCGTTTCCAAAGTTTGCATGGTCACCGCGACGACAACGCCAACCAATTCGCCGGCTGGCTCTTCCGCCCGCGCGACCCCCTGCGCCGCATCCCGCAGGCCCCCCTACCGGTGCATCTGAATCTCTGGCTGTTCCAGGGACAACCGCCACAAAACGGTCAATCAGTCGAGATCGTTATCCACGCGTTTACCTTCACGCCGGCCTTGACCGACACGCTGCGCCGTCGGTAACCTGCGCCGGGCGCGCCCGACCAGGCGGCATTTTTATCTTGGCCGGGAAACCGTTATACTTAGCGGCATGGACGAACCGGTTCTCATCCAGCGGGCGCAGCGCGGCGATGTCCACGCCTTCAACAGCCTGGTCCTTCACCACCAATCGGCCGTCTATAACTTTGCCTATCGGTTGCTGGGCGACCCGGCGGCGGCGGCCGACGCCGCGCAGGAAGCGTTTATTGCCGCTTATCAAGCGCTCAACCAATTCCGCGATGGCAGTTTCCGGGCCTGGCTGTTACACATTGCGCGGAACAAATGTTACGACGCGCTACGCAAGGAGCAACGCCATCCTGAACCATCCTTGGATGAGTTAACGGAAGAGAAAGAGTCGCCAAGCTTCATGGGCAGCGATGCGGCTTCGCCGGAAGAACAAAGTGAGCAAGCGGAGCTATTGACGGCGATTGAAAGTTGTCTGGCGCAGTTGCCGGTTGAACAGCGTGAGGCCGTGGTGTTGCGCGACATTCAGGATTATGACTACGCCGAGATCGCCCAAATCCTCTCTATCTCGTTAGGCACCGTGAAGTCGCGCCTCAGCCGGGCGCGTTTGAAATTGCAGGGATGTCTGCAAGGTGTGTGGGAACTATTGCCTAGTCGGTATCGTTTTATGGGTAGCATAGAAACGGGTTAGGCGCTCAGAGCGCCTACACAGGCCGGTCGGGCGCTGGCGTCCCGCGCCGGCGAAACGGACAGGGCAGACGATTATGTGGGATTGGTTACGCAGGTGGCTACAATCGGCCGAATCACGCCGACAAGAGACCATCACGGCTTACGTGGATAACGCGCTCACGCCCGCGGCGAAACAACGCTTCGAGGCGGTGCTGATGCGTGATCCGGCGTTACAAGCGGAAGTGACTCGTCTGCAACAATTCAAAGCTGGGCTGCGCCAATTGCCGCGCCTCAACGTTCCGCGCAATTTCACCCTCGATCCCGCCCGCTACGGCAAACCCGCGCCGGCCCCGGAAGTGCGCCTCTATCCGGCCTTCCGTCTGGCAACCGCTTTGGCCGGCGTCTTGTTTGTGCTGGCGATTGGGCTGTCACTTTCCCCGAGCCTGGGTGGGCGCGAGGCGGCGCAAATGGCCGCGCCGGAGAGCGCTGAGATGGCCCCTTTCAATCTTGCCCTGGAGACCCCAACGGCTGAGGAGACGCTAGCAGAGCAGCGTGTTCAAGACGCGCCCGCGGTTGGGGCGGCGCTACCCACGGAAACGTCACCTGGCGATTTCACGATTGCCGCAGCCGCCACGCCCGCGCTTACCAACACCCTGGTAAGCCCTTCCACCACCAATCAGGTAGAGCCTGTTTCGGCCGAAACAGTTCCCAATCCCCCCTCTTCCCTCCTGCCGGACACCGTGCGCTTACTCGGATTAGGCGGGCTATTCACCCTCCTCCTGGCCGCTACGCTTCTCCTGCGTCGGCGTTTAATCCTCTAAACCGCCCTACCGCCAACCTTAGCCCATCCAACTCCAGTCGGCGGCGTCACTCTGCCGCCGACTGTGGGTTATGTATGGTGTAGATTGGATGGCCGCAACCCGTGCATGTCTCAGCCAGGGCGATCGCCTCGCCCGACTTCTCGCCACAAGGCTGCCTCTGCCATCTAATCGCCTGGCTCAAAGCCAGAATCAATCCGCTTGTATCAGGAGTTTCGCATGGACATCTTCGCCAAAAGCCTCCAGTTTACCACAGCGCGCGATGCGCAGGCGGCTGGCCTCTATCCTTATTTTGTCCCTCTGGAAGGCACGGAAGGCACAGAAGTCACCGTAGACGGGCGGCGCGTCATCATGATCGGCTCCAACAATTACCTGGGGCTCACCACACACCCTAAAGTGCGCCAGGCGGCCAAAGACGCCATCGATCGCTACGGCACAAGCTGCACCGGCTCCCGTTTTCTTAACGGCACTTTGCGTCTGCATCAAGAACTGGAGGAGCGTCTGGCCGCCTTCGTCGGCAAAGAAAAAGCCCTCGTCTTCAGCACCGGCATGTTCGTCAACCTGGGCGTGATCTCGGCCATCGTCGGCCCCAACGATTTCGTCATCTGCGACAAAGAAAACCACGCCAGCCTGGTGGATGGCTGCCGCCTGAGCCAGGGGACGATGAAGCGCTTTCGCCATAACAACATGGAACACCTGGAAAGCGTTCTCAGCAAACTACCGGCGGAAGCAGGCAAGCTGGTTGTCGTTGACGGCGTCTTCAGCATGAGCGGCGACATCGCCTGCCTGGATACCATCGCGCCGATCTGCCGCCAATATGGGGCGCGGCTGTATGTGGATGACGCGCACGGGCTAGGCGTTCTCGGACAGGGGCGCGGCACAGCCGCCCATCTTGGGCTGACGGATGAAGTTGACCTCATTATGGGCACGTTCAGTAAATCATTCGCTTCAATCGGCGGCTTTGTGGCCGGGGATGCAGACATCATCCATTACATCCAACACCATGCCCGCACGCTGATCTTCAGCGCCAGCCTGCCGGCGCATAATGTCATGGCGGCCATGGCCGCCCTGGACATTATGGAGACAGAGCCGGAGCATGTAGAGAAGCTATGGCAAAATGGGTACAAAATGCTGCGGGCCCTGAAGATTCTGGGCTTCAATACCGGCTCCACGAAAACGCCGATCATCCCCATCCTGATTGGCGAGAATAACCCAACTTTTCTCACCTGGAAGCTCTTGTTTGAGCGCGGCCTGTATACCAATCCGGTGGTGTCGCCGGCCGTGCCGGTCGGTCAGGGGTTGTTGCGCACCAGTTATATGGCCACTCACACAGAGGAACAACTCGATGAGGCGTTGGAAATTCTCTGCCACACCGGCAAGCAATTGGGGCTGATCTAAGCCTCCCCGCCGCTGCCGGGCCGAACCATCACCTCATTCGGCCGATTCTTTACCATTTCCCCACCGAGCCTCCTCTTGTTCGGTGGGGTTCCATTTATCCCTTTTTCACCCTTGACAACCCCCTTCTCCCAGGCCTATACTGTAACTATTACAATTCACTGGGGATACTGGGGAGCGCCAGACATCGTCCCACTCATCGTTACCTTCTGACCTTTATGTGCCAGGCTGGCGCACCCAGGGGAGCAATCAGATGGTTCAAAAGCTGCGGCAACATGGGTTGGGGAAACTTAGTTTTGCCCTGGGCGTTAGCTTGCTGTTGGTTGCAACTGGTCAGGCGCAACAGGCCGCTGCTGTACCTGTCATGGATTACATTCAACAGCCGGTATCCAGCACCGCCTATGGCGTGTTCTCTGTAGATGCTTTTGACATTGACGGCGACGGTCAGGTTGACATTTTGGGCGCTATGCGCACAAGTGGAAATGTTGCCTGGTGGCACAATGGCTTGGCCGAGGGAACCGGCTGGCAGGAACAAGCGGTTGATCGGACGGTTACCGGGGCGCAAAATGCCACGGCGGCGGACATTGACGCCGATGGGGATCTCGATGTGGTGGCAGCGGCAGCAATTGCAGATGAGATTGCCTGGTGGCGGAATGAAGACGGTTCTGGGCATGTGTGGAGCAAAACCGTCGTGGGCCAAGATTTCGATGGGGCGCGTTGGGTAATTTCGGCCGATATGGATGCCGATGGCGATCTTGATATTGCCGGTGTAGCCGGCTGGGCCAATCGTGTCGCCTGGTGGCAAAATAGCGACGGCCGCGGCGCCAAATGGAGCGAGCACGAAGTTGACAGCGCCTTTGGCGGCGCTCATAGCCTGGCCGCCTGCGACCTGGACAGCGACGGCGACCTCGATTTGCTGGGCGCCGCCTTTTGGGATAATGAAATCGGCTGGTGGGAAAACCTGGATAATCGGGGCCTCACCTGGGCCTACCATCTCATTGCCGCCGGATTCTGGAATGCCATTAGCGCCGAAGCAGGCGACATAGATCGCGACGGCGACCTTGATGTGGTAGGCGCTGCCTTTGGCGCCGGCGATGTAGGCTGGTGGCAAAACAGAGACGGCAAAGGCCTCACCTGGGTCTATCGCGCCCTGGACATTAACTTTGTCGGCGCCCACAATATCGTTTTGGTTGACATGGATAACGATAAGGACCTCGACATCGTCTCGCCCGCGTCTGGCGGCGACCAAATCGCCTGGTGGGATAACATTCTGGGTAGCGGACGACGTTGGAACAAAAAGATTGTTGCGTCAAACTTCGACGGCCCGGTCAATCTCGCCGTCGCCGATTTCAACGCCGACGGGCTAATGGATGTCACTGCTGCCGGTTTTGTTGGCGATACCATCGCCTGGTGGCAAGCGCAACCCTGAACCAATACCGGGGCCCTATGCCCTCAAAATGGCAAACGCCGGTTGAGGCTTCCAACCGGCGTTGTCGTTTCGTCATTCAGCCACGCCTCAATCACCAGTGGCGCTGGTCCAGCATGGCCGGCTCCGTAGCCACAATGGCGGCAACAAACTGCACCTCATCCACCCGCACCCGACACACGCCGCGAACCTGTTCTTTGATCTGCTCGGCTAATGCCTCAGATTCCTGGCCCCCCTCCGCCAACACCACCCGCAACGTCCACCAATCCCGCTCTTCCCGACGACTGATCACACCTTGAAAAGCGCGGGCCACGCCCCCTAAACCAAACTGCACTTGATTAGGATGCACAAACATGCCGCGCACCTTCACCGCCTCGCCGCTACGCCCCACCAGAATAATGGCCCTCTCCTCCTGACGACTCTCTCCGGGGCGCGGGTCGGCGTTCACCGCCATATCGCCGGTGCCCAAGCGGATAAGGGGATACGCTCGACTAAAATTAGTCACCACCACTTCGCCCGCTTCACCCGGCCCCACGCGCCGCCCGGTCTGCGGGTCCACCACCTCAATGATCGGCAGCGGCATGAGCGACATCGCCATCCCCCCCGCCGTATTCAAAGCCAGAAAACCCAACTCCGCGGTGGCATACGCATTGCCCAGCGTTAACCCATACGTTTCCGTCAACAAACGGCGCGTCTCGGCAAATAACGGCTCGGCCGTCACAAACGCCCGGCGCAAAGCAAAATCACGGGGGAACTGATACCCCATCTCCTCCGCCTTGCGGATCAACGCGACCAAAAAGCTCGGCGTACCCGCGTAAGCCGTCACGCCCAAATCATGCAGCAACTTCACCTGCAAATCCGCGTTGCCCACGCCCCCGGGCACAACGGTGCAGCCCATTGCCACCAACGCCTGATCAACCAGCAATCCCGCCGGCACGAGATGATAAGACAGGGTATTGAGAACCACATCGCCGGGCGCAAATCCGGTCCGACGCAACGCCTCCTGGGCCATTGCCGATAGACTCTCATCATCGCCCGCGTCCGGCTCGTAGATTGGCCCTGGCGACAAGAAAATATGTCGCACCGCGCTTAGAGGCACGCCCAACATCCCACCAAACGGCGGCGTCGCTTGCTGCAAACTCACCAGCTCGTCTTTGGACAACACCGGCACTTTGTGCAAATCCAGGACACTCTGCACATCGTCCGGCTTAAGGCCCGCCGCCTGAAAGCGCGCCCGCACTGCCGGCGCATTGGCGTATGCCTGCGCCACCGTTTCACGCACCCGCTTGTCCAACTCATCCATCATTCACCCCGCTCGAAAAGAGTGCCGCCACGCTGAATAACTCTCCGACAAGCTCCACCCCTTGGGCGTTCTCATCATCCCAACCAGCGCTTGCGTCGTTTATAATGCTTGACTTCGCGATAGCTCTTGCGCTCGCCCAGTTGGGTCAAGCCCAGGTAGAACTCTTTAATGTCGGCGTTCTCCCCCATCTGCTGAGCCGGCCCATCCAACACAATCCGCCCCGTCTCCATTACGTAAGCAAACTCGGCATGCGCCAGGGCGATATGGGCATTCTGTTCCACCAGCAACATGGATACGCCCGATTCCCGATTGATGCGTTGAATAATGTCGAAAATTTCCCGCACAAGCAGCGGAGCGAGGCCAAGTGATGGCTCATCCAGCAAGATGAGCCGGGGCTTGGCCATCAAGGCGCGGCCAATGGCAACCTGCTGCTGCTCGCCGCCGGAGAGATAGCCGGCCGTGCGCTGGCGCAAATTGGCGAGCTGCGGAAAGTAGTGATACACCTCAGCCAACAATGAAGCCACCCTAACGCCCCGGCCGTGGATTAGGGCTCCGGTGCGCAGGTTTTCTTCCACGGTCAGATGCTGGAATAGGCGTCGCCCTTCCAACACCTGCACAATGCCTAAACGGTTAATCTCTTCCGGGGGTAATTTGTCCAGATGAAGCCCATCAAATTCGATGCCCCCGCGCGTGACAGCCCCATCTTCCCGCTTGAGCAAGCCGGAGACGGCTTTTAGCGTTGTCGTCTTGCCCGCCCCATTTGCGCCTAGCAGGGCCACAATCTGGCCCTGGTTCACCGCCAGGGAGACCCCACGCAACACCAGGATGACATCACTATAAACCACTTCGATATTGTTGATCTTGAGCATGGGGTGTCAGAGAGAGGCGTGATGCGCCGGCCATAACCAACCGGTGTATTGGTCGCGCATCACGCCTCATAGTCTTATGGCATACGCCTAACCGGACTACGGGTTAGAGAAGTTCTCGGCCGGGCGCAAGTCCGGGGTAGCCGTCCAGTCTTGCAACACAACAAACTTGTCCGGGCCGCCCTGAATCTGGCGAATCTGCGCTATGTGGGGCGACCGGTTGTTGTCGCTGAAGTCCACGCGCATCACACCCTGCAGGATATCTTGATCGCTGAAGGTAAGGAGCGCTTCATAGATGGCCTGTCCCGTCAGCGCGTCAAAGCCGACGGCATCAATCGCCTTCTCAATGGCCTTGACGGCCAGGTCAACACCGGCCACTGTCAGCAGGTAGCCCACGCTTTGCAGTTGCGGAGGGCGTTCATTGGCGGCGAAGACAGTAGCAGCGTATTGAATGCCGGGGTTGGTCACGTCGGTCCACCATAGGTAGGGGAAGGGGGTGATCATGCCAGCGGCTAACGCCGGGTTGGAGAGGAACGCATAGGTAGCCAGGTCCATGGCCCAGTTGTTCGCGCCGACCAAAAACTGGTCGCGGACACCCAGAGCGCCCAAGCCGTTCAGAATGGCGGCGGGACCGAAGGCGAGAGAGTTAGTATAGATGACATTGGCGCCGGCCGCTTGCACGTTGAGAATGGCGGTGGTGGCGTCAGCCGTGGGCGCGGGGTCAATCAATTCGCGGGCCACAATTTCTACGCCCAGGCTTTGGGCATAGGCTTCGCTTTCGGGCGTTAAGGCAGCCTGACCGTAGGCGGTTGGCCAACTAATGTAGGCGAGTTTGATGTCAGCGCCGGCGTTGGCCGGTTTGACGGCGTCCCAGTTGGCGGTGATGTAATCCAGGAAGAGACCGAACTGATCCGGGTAGATAGGCGCATAGCCGAAGGTGTAGCCGGAATCCGGCCCATAGAAGGCTTTGGCGCTGAGGCCGGCGGCCAAGTTAGGAATTTGGTCTTCGACGAAACGGCTGGCGAGCGCTTCGCCGTCGCCGGAACCGTAGGTGAACATAACCAGGACATTATCATCCGCGCTGGTATAGCGTTCGTAGGCAGCTACCGCTTCGTCAACATTGCTTTGTGTGTCGCTGAATTGTAGCTCGATTTGGGCCCCCCGAATGCCGCCGGCGTCGTTGATGGCTTTGACGGCATCCTGGAAGCCGGTGATTAGCGGCGCGGTGATTCCGGCCAGGGGACCGGACAGGTCACCAAAGTGATAGAAGGTGATGGTCTCGCCTTCCAGGTTTTCGGTGCGCAGAACAGGCATGGCTTCGGCCGTGGCGGTAGCCTCCATGTTCATGGCTTCGGTGGTGGCGGCCATATTCATGGCTTCCGTCGTGCCGGCCATATTCATGGCTTCGGTCGTGGCAACTGAGCCGGCCATTGTGGCGGTCTCTTCCATGTGCATGGCCTGGGCCGTTTCTTCGGTGTGCATGACAGCCATAGCGGCTTCAGTGGCGGCGGCATCTATGGCAGGCGTGGGTGGTTCGGCGGGCGAGCCGCAGGCCACCAGGACGAGCAAGACGCCCAGGGCCAAGAGAGTGAACCAACGTTTAGACATTTCTTCTTCCTCCAATCTGACTGAGTTTGAGTTAGAAAACGGGTAGGCAAACTGTGGTGATTATTTTCGGCCGAAACCACCTCCTTCTTTCCCAGCCTTTCAGGTTGCCGTCTGGGAAAACGGCCGCAAGCGCCAGGCCGCCTTGATTAACCGCCAACGATGGGCAAGCCCACGTGGTTCAAAAATTAGAAACAACGCCAACGTCAAGCCGAAAATCAGCGGACGTAACGCCGCATTCGCGCCGCCGGCCACGCCTGGAAAAGTGCTGATGATCACCGGCGTGATCTGTGTGGCAAACTCCTCCAGCAACGTCACCAGCGTAGCCCCCAAAATCGGGCCCAGGTTTGTCCCCAGCCCTCCCACAATCAACATGCCCAGCAGCAATACCGAATCGGTCAGGTTGACGGTCTCTGAGTTGATGTGCCGCAAATTATGCGCCAACAGTGAGCCGGCCACGCCGGCATAAACGGCGGCGATAAAAAACGCCTGTAGTTTGTAAGAAAACAAATTGATACCCATCAATTCCGCCGCCAGATCATTGTCACGCACAGAGACGAAAGCCCGGCCAAGCCGCGTGCGCGAGATGTTCAGTGCCGCCAACGTGCTGATGATTAGAACCACCAGCGTGATATGGAGGAATTGCATGGAGGTGGCAAAGCGATAGACACAGCCGCCCAGTTCCGCATTGAATTGGCTGCCCAAGTAACAGGTGTTGGCGATTACCGGGAAGGTTAGCTGGGGGACCGGCACAGCAATACCTTGCGCGCCGTTGAGCATGTCCTTGTAGACATTGCGGGTTAGCCAGGGGATGATGAACTGTGCGCCTAATGTCGCCATCACCAGATAGAACCCTTTGATGCGCAGCGACGGCAAGCCAAAAACTAGCCCTACCAACCCCGCGGCCAGCGCCGCCGCCGGTAACGCCAGGAAAAAATTCCAACCCGCATGACCCATGAGCAAGGCGGATACATATCCGCCCACGGTCATGAACGCCGCCTGCCCCAGTGAAATCTGACCCGTGTAGCCGGTCAGGATGTTCAAACCTTGTACGGCAATGACAAAAATGCCGATACGATTCACCAATGACACCAGCGCCTCGGAGGCGAAGGCGGGTAAGGCAAAAAGCAAGATCAATACGACAACCAACACCACCCATTGCCAACGGCGGCGGATCACTGACATATCTTGCGAATAGGTGCGGTCGAAGTCACCGGCAGGGCGCATGACGGCCATCGGTTAGCTCCAAGAAGAGAATAGGGGGTAGACGAAACGCGGGCTCATGACGCACTCCTTTAGACGCGCTCAATGCGCCTTTGACCGAACAAACCATCGGGCCGGATGAATAACACCAATAACAAAATCAAATAAGGGACAATATCTTTGGCGTTGCGGATGAGTTGCGCGATGTCGGGCCCCAGGAAAAATCTGTCGTTAGGCAAGGCGACAATTTCCTTGGACAGACCCACAATGAGGCCGCCGAGGACTGCGCCGGGGATGGATTCCAGTCCGCCCAACAGCACGGCCGGGAAAGCGGCCAACACCACGATCGGCAGGCTCAAATCCAATCCGCTGGCGGTGGCGATGAGAACGCCGCCCAGCGTGGCGATGATGCCGGCGATGGCCCAGGAGAGGCCGAAAATGCTGCGAATGCGAATGCCCACGCTTTGGGCCGTTTCATGGTTTTCGGCCGTGGCGCGCATCGCCAGGCCCATCCGCGTGTATTGAAAGAAGGCCCAGAGCAAAATCACGGCCAGCATGGCGGTGATGAAAGACCAGACTAGATTCTGGCGTAAGATGATGACCAGGGCGTTGCCGCCGTAAGTGATGGGCAGTTGAATCTTGTAGGGCTGGTCAACGGGGAAAATAACCGGGAAGTTGCGCTGCGTCGCGCCGAAGACCAGGACGATCAAACCTTGTAGGACTTGACTGATGGCCAGGGTCATCAGGATAATGGACAATAACGATTGTCCGGTGAGTGGCCGCAGGGCCAGGCGTTCGATGGCAAGGCCGAGCAGGATAGAAACGAGTAGGGCGGCGAGCACCGCCGGGGCCCAATGCCACCCCAGACCAAAATCAGCGGAG
>JAYRVN010000282.1:0-2167 GCA_041918535.1 Chloroflexota bacterium | reverse complement strand
TGGAAGTCGGCGACGGGCAGCACGGCTTCCGTTGCATCGCCTTTCGCCAGGGCGCCTGGGTTAACCGTCTACCGCGCCGCATTGACATCGTCTTCTCCCTCGGCGCTAACGAGTGGCAGGGTCGTCGCAACCTGCAGTTGCAGGTTCAGGACATCCGCCCAACCCAGGTATAGGCCAGTAGGAAATGTTATGAAGGTGCTTGTGACTGGGGCTGCCGGCTTCATTGGCAGCCACCTGGCTGCCAAACTCGCCCAACGCGGCGACACCGTGGTTGGCCTGGATAATTTCAACGATTACTACGATCCGGCTCGCAAGCGCGCCAATGTCGTCCGCTTGAGCCAGTTTCCCAACTTCAGTCTGGTTGAGGCGGATGTGCGTGACCGGGCTTATTTGTTCAACTTATTCGCCGTTGAAGGCTTTAACGCGGTCGCTCATCTAGCCGCGCTGGCCGGTGTTCGCCACGCCATTCAGCACCCCGACTTGTACATGCAGGTGGATTTGATCGGCAGCCAGAACGTCATGGATGCGGCCCGGCAGCATCAAGTGGGCAACTTCATCCTGGCTTCAACTTCATCCGTCTACGGGGCTACCCGTCAACTCCCATTTGTCGAAACAGACCCCTGCGACCGTCCGCTACAGCCGTATGCCGCGGCCAAACGCGCAGCTGAAATTTTGGGTTATACCTACCATCACCTTTTCGGATTGAACTTCACGGCCGTGCGCTTTTTCACGGTTTATGGACCGAATGGGCGGCCGGATATGATGGCCTTCTTGACAGCCGACAGCATTATGCGGGGGCGGCCTATCCCCTTCTACAACGGCGGGCAGATGTACCGCGACTGGACTTTCATAGACGACATCACCGACGGCGTGACAGCGGCTCTGGATCGGCCATTGGGGTATGAGGTGATCAACCTCGGACGCGGCGAGTTAACTCGATTGCAGGACTTTGTGGCGCTGCTAGAGAAACTGGCCGGCAAACCGGCCAACCTGATCTCGCAACCCAAGCTGGAGGCGGATGTGGTCGCGGCCCATGCCGACATCAGCAAGGCGCGCCGGCTGCTCGGCTACAATCCGCGTGTGTCGGTGGAAGAAGGTGTGCGCGCTTTTTGGGAATGGTATCGTGAGCACGAATCCTTCTGACCACCCGCATACGGTGGTAAACCGCCATTATCAATGGATTCAAACGCCGGCGGATTGGTCGGCTTGTCTGGAACATCTGGGCACAGTCTCCCGGCTGGCGCTGGATGTGGAGGCCAACAGCCTCTTTGCTTACCGTGAGCGCGTGTGCCTGCTGCAAATCTCCACACAGGCGCACGATTATGTGATTGACCCGCTGGCCGGGCTGAATCTGGAGCCTTTGGGTGCGTTGATCGGCGACCCGGCGGTGGAAAAGGTGCTTCACGCCGCCGAGTATGACCTGATTCTGATGACGCGGGAATATGGCTGGGAGCTGCGCAATCTGTTCGACACGATGTGGGCGGCCCGAATTTTGGGGATGGAGCGGGTGGGGCTGGCGAGCTTGTTGGAGGAGCTGTTTGGCGTTAAGTTGGATAAGCGCCATCAGCGCGCCGATTGGTCGAAGCGGCCCCTGACGGTTGAGCAGTTGCAGTACGCTCAGGCGGACACGTTTTATCTGCTGCGCTTGCGGGATTATTTGGGCGAGGCGTTGAAGCGGGGAGGGCTTGAGGAAGAATCGGCCGAAATTTTTGCCGCCCAGTGCCAAATCAAACTGCCCGATAATGGTTTCGTGGCCGATAGCTTCTGGTCTATCCCCGGCGTCAATCAACTCACCCCCCAACAACAAGCCATCCTGCGCGAACTCTATCTCATGCGCGACCAGGAAGCTTCCCGCCAGGATCGCCCGCCCTTCAAAATCCTGGGCAACGCCGCGCTCATGGCCCTGGCCGCCCATGCTCCGGCCCGTTGGGAAGAGTTGAAACTTATGCCCGGCTTAAACGAACATCTCAAACAACGCTACGGCGCGCTCATTTTGCGCGCCGTTCAAGCCGGGCGTCAAGCCGCGCCGCCGCGCCGCCCCCGCCCACCGACGCGCCCGCCCGAAGAAGTCTATCTACGCTACGAGAAGCTATTCCAGTGGCGCAAAACCACAGCGCACGCGCGCGGCGTCAACTCCGATGTCATCATAAGCCGGGAGCTGCTGTGG
>JAYRVN010000281.1:0-3749 GCA_041918535.1 Chloroflexota bacterium | reverse complement strand
TCGCGGTCCGGGTCGGTCGCCAGATAGATTTCACGCGCCTCGGCCGCGGCTTCCTGCAACTCCTTGACGATCTTGCGCTTTTCATTCATCACGCGATATTCCGGGGCATAATCCCGGTCAACATCGACGCTCAGACGGGATTTGAGCAGATCGCGGACATGGCCGATGCTAGATTTGACGACATAGCCCCGGCCCAGGTACTTACCGATAGTTTTGGCCTTGGTCGGCGACTCCACCACCACCAGCCGAATATGGCGCCCTGCGCTGCGGTCGTCAGCCGTCGCCGCCGGTTTGTGTCCGTTGCCGGCGGTAGCGCGAGATTTGCCGGCCGATTTCGCCTTGGTTTTCGGCGAGACGGTCGCGGCGGTACCGGCGGTTGGCGCTGGGAGCTTGGGCAAGGTGTCGTGCGCGGGGGTGTGGCCGCGCCGATAGAGGCGCGTCGCGCACACCTCACACCGGCCGCGTGTGGCCGGCGTGCCATTCGGGGCCCATTCCGGCTGGGCGTCAAGAATCGGCCGAAACGCCCTACATTTCAGACAATACGCTGTCAGTTCTTCTGCCATGTTTCTCACATCTGGCGGCTAGGTATATGAGCTCAGGTCAGAGTCTGCCAGACGATTCACGACCTTCTTAACCAGAGGAATCTGGTCTTTGTGCACGACTAACACGGCGCGATCCGTATTCACCACGATCATCCCGTCCAGTCCAATGGCTACCACCAATTTACCGGCCTGATAGTTATACACCAGGCAGTCCTGCGACCCCTCTAATTCCACCAGTCCGCGCGCCACGTTGGCGGATGTGTCCGGGTTGATGGCTTCTTTGAGCGCATACAAAGTGCCGGGGTCGCTCCACCCCATCTCGCCATGCAGCACGACCGCTGCGGCAGGATCAATATGCACCAACACCGCATCATCGAAACTCATCTCCGCCAACTGCGGGTAAGTGGCCTGCAACGTGGGAGGGTAGGCAGCCGTGCCGATACTCGCGGCGATGCGCGTCAGGCCGGCCCACAATTCCGGCTGAAAGCGGGCATATTGTGCCTGCATGAAAGGCGCGGTCGTGATAAAGTAGCCGGTATTCCACACATGCGTCCCGGCAGCGAATATCGCCTGGCATTGTTCCCACGACGGACGATAAGTCAGCGAGCCGAAGGCAAAGTAAGGCGCGCCGCCGCATTCACCCAAAGGCGCTCTCAAACCAATCCAACCGAGATTTTCATTGGCAAAGCGCGGCGTCTCACCCATATAGACGATTTCCGCCCGGCCTTGTCGGATCAGGTCTGCCCCCGCCTGCAATAAGCGCTGAAAAACGGGCGGGTTGACCATGTAGTTATCCCCCCAAAGGATGGCTATCGGCTCATCGGAATCGGCCGAATGCGCCACATGGCACAAGGCCAACCCCACCGCTGCCGCCAGATCGCGCCGCACCGGTTCGCCGATGAATTGCCGCGGGGAGAGCATGGGCAATTGCGCCGTCACCAGCGGGATATACTGCTCATTGGTGGACACATAAATATTGTCCGCGCCAACCACATCCAACACCCTCTCAACGGCCAGCTGTAAGGTCGATTTGTCGCCGATGATCGGTTCAAATTGCTTAGGTGAACGCTTCAGGCTAATCGGCCACAAACGTCGGCCGCTGCCGCCGGCAAAGATAATCACTTTCATGAGGCACTCTCGTCAAGGAATTAAGCGGGACGGTTCTATGGCTCCCCGTATGGCGCGCCGGCTTCGCGCACCAAGACGTATTGCAGACTGCCCACTTGTTGCACCATGCCTTTCAACTCCATCAACGTCAACGTGCTGCCGACCAGCCCCGCCGGCAAGCCGGTCAGGCGGGTCAATTCATCCATGTGTATCGGTTGAAGCAGGTTCGGCATGAGCAATGCCTCTTCGGCCGATTCCGGCAACGCCATTTGCACCGCTTGTTGCTCCACCGCCATCACCAGATTCAACTCTTCTAACACATCGTTGGCGGATAAAATCAGCTTGGCGCCGCGTTGAATCAAACGGTTCGTGCCCAAGCTGGCGGGGCTGTTGGCGTTGCCGGGCACAGCGAACACATCGCGGTTCTGTTCCACAGCAAAATTAGCCGTGATCAGCGCGCCGCTGGTCTCGCCGGCCTCTACTACAATCACCCCCAACGATAGGCCGCTGATAATGCGGTTGCGCGGCGGAAAATTGCGCGCCTCCGGTTGCACACCCAGAGCGTATTCGGAGATGAGCGCGCCATGGCCCTGGGCGATTTGTTCAGCCAGGCCGCGATGTTCAGGGGGGTAAACGCAATCCAGGCCGGCCCCTAATACCGCCAGAGTCCGCCCACCTAATTCGACGGCCGTCTTATGCGCCAGAGCATCTACCCCGCGAGCCAGACCGCTGACGATGGTCACGCCGCTGCGGATCAAGCTCACCACCAGGTCTCGCGTCATTTGCCGCCCGTAAGCCGTGGGGCGACGGGTTCCAACAACCGCCACCGCCCACCCGTCAGCCTCGGTGATTTCGCCGCGCACATAAAGCACCGGCGGCGCATTGAGGGCTTCCCGGAGGAGCCGCGGGTAATCCGGGTCGTTCCACGTCAGCAGGCGAATACCGGCGTCAATGACTTGCGCCAGACATTTGTCCAAATCAATTTCGCCTCGCGTCTGTAAGAAGCTGCTGATAGCCCGTTGATCCAGACCTATACGCTGCAAGTCCGCCGGGGAGGCTTGCCAGGCGCGCTCGATAGTGCCATAGAAATCCAGCAACGCCTGGAGCTTGGCTGCGCCAATACCCTTTACCAGGTTAAACCCTAACCAATACTTGGCTTCAGACATGCGCTCTTCGCGACTAAAGGCTCGGATTGGGCAGCAAGCCGGGAATCAGTTGCACGGTGATGAGTCGTTCGGCAAAGTCTATCGCCATAACGACTGCGGGGACATTCGGCACCAAGACCTCGCCATAATCTCCCCGAATCACCAATACATGATTGGCCCCGGTCTCCAGGAGGTCTGCTACGTGTCCGAGGTTATGCCCTTCGGTAGATTTGACGGCCAGACCTAACAACTGGTAGAGAAAGTACTCCCCTTCTGCCAGGGGAACCGCTTCAGCCAGGGGCACGAGTAGCCAGGAGGCGCGCAAGGCAGCGACGGCGTCGCGGTCGTCATAGCCATCTAATTTGAGCAACACCCGATCACCATGCCAACGCACCCCGGCAACGGCGACGGGGGTTGGAGAGGGATCATCCGGGTCTGTCGCCAGGAAAACGCGTTCCAGCCATTCGAAACGCTGTGGCGTATCGGTCATGACGGCCACATTCACCTCACCGGCGACGCCATGGGGGCGGCTGATTCGGCCGATTATTAAGAAACGCGGCTCCGTGGGAAAGGCCACCGAGCCGCTGTCACTGGGCTGCTGCCGGCGGCGCAGACGTCTTTCTGCCAAAGTAAAAACTTCTCCGCAATCTAGAGAACTTCCAGGTTCACGCGTTGGCCGTGTTTGGCCGCCGGCACTTCCAACAAAGTGCGGATGGCGTTAACGACGCGTCCACCGCGACCGATGACACGGCCGATATCTTTATCGGCGACCGACAGTTCCAGCAAGATGGCGTTGTCGGCCCCGCGGGTCTCGCGGATTTTCACCCGATCGGGAGAATCTACCAGAGACCCGGCAATGTATTCGACAAGCTCCGTGTACATAGCTTATTCCGTGGCGACTTCCGGCAATTCCTCAACCGGTTCGCTGCTAGGGGCGTCCGAGACAGAAGCTACT
>JAYRVN010000280.1:0-6028 GCA_041918535.1 Chloroflexota bacterium | reverse complement strand
GCTCGTGCCCACCGCGCCAAACAAGATGGCGCGCGCGGCCAAAGCCAGGTCGGCATCCGGGGTAATGATGACGGCATTGTTGCCGCCCAGTTCGAGAATAGATCGGCCGAATCGTCCCGCCACTGTTTGCGCCACCTCCCGCCCCACCGGCGTGGAACCGGTAAATGAGATCAGCGGCAGCCGGACATCTTGCGCCAGAATTCGGCCGATTTCCGCTCCACCCACCGCCAGGTTCAACACACCCGCCGCCCCATAATCCGCCAGCACGCGATTAACCAGATGTTGCATGGCGATAGCCGTCAACGGCGTCAAATCCGACGGCTTCCAGACCACGGTGTCGCCGCAAACCGCCGCGATAGCCGCATTCCACGACCATACGGCAAGAGGAAAGTTGAACGCCGTGATCACCCCAATCGGCCCCAAGGGATGCCATTGTTCAACTATGCGGTGGCGCGGGCGCTCGGAAGGCATCGTCAGACCATACAACTGCCGCGACAGGCCGGCAGCGAATTCGCAGATATCCACCATCTCTTGCACTTCCCCCACGCCTTCGGCCCGGATTTTGCCCATTTCCAGGCTGATCAGCTCGCCGAGCGGCTCCTGAAAGTCGCTGACCAGGCGGCCGAGGTCGCGCACCAGCGCGCCGCGACGCGGGGCCGGCCACGCCCGCCAGACGGCAAAAGCGTCGCGCGCGCGCGCAATGAGCGCCCGGCATGTCGCCGGTGTGGCCGGTTGCACAGCCGCAATGGCCTGACCGGTGGTGGGATTCAGGGATACAAGCGGCTCGCCGTCGGCAGCCTGCCAGGCATCGGGGCCGGCGCAAACGCCCAGGTTATGGGCGGAAAGCTGGAGCTTGTCGAGAAGGGCTGAGGTTGACATGTCGCACTCCTTGTTAGTGGATAAGCGGCGCGAAGGTGTACTTTTCGGCCGAATGCGTGATATTATAGCAGGTGAACCGTCGTCGCCCGCAGATGGCAACGCACAGGAAACCAACGCATGGATGATCGCCGCCCGCAATCGGAACATGGTTTCGCCTTTCCCATCAGCGAACGTCTCTACGAGAAAACGGCGCGTGTGATCCATCAGTTGCGCCAGGACACAACCAGAAGTTCCAGCGTCCCGTTATTGTTAGAAGTCGTCATTGAAGCGGTTGATGTCGGCCTGGATTACTTTCTCATCTACCCGCTGGAGATCGCGCGCGTGAACCGCCTGACCATCAGCACGGCCAAAATGGCCGTGCTGACCGCCAAGCAAGCCCTTTACGCCATCGTGCGCCGCGTGCTGCCCAGCATGAACGACGAACAATTGCTGGCTGTGGCCGGTTTTCTGGAAACGTGCCTCTCCCGCCTGGGAAAGGCGCATCCAGCCGGCGGCTGACACACCATTCACAGGAGAGAAAATGCGTTACAAACTTTTAGGCAAGAGTGGTTTGCGCGTGTCTGAGCTGGCGCTCGGCACGATGACCTTTGGCGAGGATTGGGGCTGGGGCGCGTCGAAAGAGGAGGGCCGACGCATTTTCGACGCTTATGCCGAAGCCGGAGGCAACTTTATTGATACGTCGGTGAACTACACCAATGGCACGAGCGAGACTTTCTTGGGCGATTTTCTTCAGGCCGACCGCGACCATTTTGTGGTGGCGACCAAGTACACGCTGTCGCGCCGGTGGGATGACCCCAACGCCGGGGGCAACTCGCGCAAGAATATGATGGCCTCCATCCACGCCAGCCTTAAGCGGCTCAAGACGGATTACATTGATCTGTACTGGCTGCACATGTGGGATTACATGACCCCGCTGGAAGAGGTGTTGCGCGGGCTGGATGATCTGGTGCGGTCGGGCAAGGTGCACTATGTCGGCGTGTCGGATACGCCGGCCTGGGTCGTCTCACGCGCCGACATGTTGGCGGAGTGGCGCGGCTGGGCCCCTTTTGTGGCCCTGCAAATCCCCTACTCGCTGGTGGAACGAGATGCCGAGCGCTCTCTGCTGCCGATGGCGCGGACGCTGGGGCTGGCGGTGACGCCCTGGGGCATTCTGGGCGGCGGCGTACTGACCGGGAAGTACAGCGACGATTCCCAGGCGCCGAAACGGTATGGGGAAATGGAATTGCGCGACCGCACCCGGCAGGTGGCGGAGACGATCCGGGCGGTGGCGGCGGAGGTGGGGCGCTCACCGGCGCAGGTGGCGGCCAATTGGGTGCGCCAGCAGCAGGCGCAGGCGCTCATGATCCCGATCATTGGCGCGCGCACGGAAGCGCAATTAAAGGATAACCTGGCGATTCTGGATTGGTCGCTGAGCGCAGAGCAGTTGCAGCGGTTGGATGAGGTGAGCCGGATCGATCTGGGTTTCCCGCATGGGTTTCTGGACGGCAACGAGTATGTGTTCGGCAACACCTTTGATCTGATTGATAATCACCGGCGCTAAATTAGGGCGAGGGATTCGGCCGAATTCCGGTCAGCCTGCCCACAGTGAGCCTCAATTCGCGCCAGAGTGGATGAGCGGCGGCGGCCAAGCCTCTGCAACTCACAGCTGCGCCTTGCGTATAGATTAAAGTGGTCTTGACCGCCGCCGCATTGGCGGCGGTAACTTCTTTCCCCGGCAGGCGGGGAATTTCACTCAGCGAGGTGCAACATGTCACGCAGAGTTTGGCTATTGTGTCTGTTGGCGCCGGCAATGCTGGCGACCGCTTGCAACGTTGTCTCGGTCGGGCCGACCCAAACAGAGCATGAGACGGTGGCGTTAGAAGCGATTGATTCGGCCGAAATTAGCCTCAAAATGGGCGTCGGCGATCTCACGGTCAGCGGCGGCGGCGACAACCTGCTAGACGCCGACTTCACTTACAACGTCGCCGAATGGAAACCGCAAATCACCTATAACACCCGCGGTCAGACCGGCGTTCTATCCGTTGAACAGCCCTCCGTCAGTTCTGGCGTGCCCGATGACCAGGTTAAGAATCAGTGGGAGCTGCGCCTGGAGAATACGGTCGAGAAAGAGGTGAGTGTGTCGTTGGGCGTCGGCAAAGGCAACCTGAGCCTTGGCGGCCTCAATCTCACCAACCTGGACGTGAACGTGGGCGTTGGCGAAACCACCATTGACCTTACCGGCGCTTGGACTCAGAACGCCGACATCAAGATCAAGGGCGGGGTCGGCGAAACCACCGTCATTCTGCCGCCCGATGTCGGGGTGCGCGTCACGACTCAAACCGGCATTGGCGACATTCTGGCCTATGATTTGCGCCAGAACGGCAAGGTATACACCAACGACGCCTATGAGACCAGCGACATCCGCCTGACGATTGACGTCACCGGCGGTGTGGGTAAGATTGTGCTGAAGTTAGGGGACTAACCCGGCGTCGTCGCCGTAACGGTTGGCCGTCCGGTAAAACGGACGGCCCTCGGTTCAATTCAACGAGAAAGGCAGTTCTGGACTTTCTCCCGCCACCGCCTGGGCGCGAATCCACATAGACTTGAGCAGGGCCACTTCAAAACGGTAGGCGCTCCTGAGCTGAGTCAACAGTTCCAATCCCGTCGGCGCGGTGAGGAATCTTTGCTTCTGGGCGGGCGACACTTGCAGCAAATGTGAAGCCAGGTAGGCCAACGCCACCGGGTCATCCGGCAACTGGGACTTGTCGAATTTGATCCGCTGCATTCGGCCGAAAATCTCCATATACGCTTCCAGCCAGGGCAACAATGTCCGTCGGGCCTCCGTCAACGTCGCCGCCGCGCCCCCTTCCGGCAGCGGGAAATGCTCAACCATTCCCACCATATAAGGCAACTGGGAATGAAAGGATTGGATCATCACCCGCTCCCGCCCCACGGCCACAATGTTCAGACGCCCTTCGCGATCGTGTAACGGTTGTACCTGGACAATATCGGCCGAACAGGCCACCCCATGCGGTTCAGCCGGGCCAAAAGCTTCACGCCCCTGTTTGATCAGCGCCACGCCAAACGGGCGACGTTGGCTAACGCACAAGCGCACCATTTGTTTATAGCGCTCCTCGAAAATGTGCAGGAAGATAGGCACTCCGGGAAACAAAACCGTGTTCAGGGGGAAAAGCGGCAACTCAGTCATAACCGGATAGCGGGGCGTCTCAATCAGTCGAGGCAACCCATTAATCCCAAGCGGCGGCTAACTGACTCCATTATAACGCAGAGCGGCACAACCTACCATGCGCCCGCGAGCCGCTACTCAGGCGAAAAACGTGCTACAATTGCTTTGCGATGTTTCAATTCTTAAGAGGAAAATACCATGTTGAGAAGAATACGTTTTAGTCTGTGGGCTGCGCTGTGGGTCATGCTGATCCTGCTTGCCGCCTGCAACCAGAATTCGGCCGAACCGACCGCTCTCCCCGGCGAGCAAACCCCCACTACCCCGGCGGCAGAAATTATCGGAGAAGCCCAGGTTGACAACGTTCAAGTCTTGTTGCTGGAATCCTTTCCCGTGCAAGTCAATGTCATTGCCAAAGGCAATCTGCCCGACGGCTGCACCGCCATTGACAAGATCGACCAGACTCGCCAGGCCAACACCTATTTGGTGACCATCACCACACGCCGACCCGGCGACGCCGCCTGCACCGAACAACTCACGCCGTTTGAAGAAGTCATCTCGCTACAGGTAGATAACCTGCCGGCCGGCAACTATACGGTCAACGTCAACGGCGCGCTGGGCGCCTTCACACTGGCCATTGACAACAGCTTGCCGACCGAAACTCCGGCAGCCACCGCCACCACGGAACCCACGCCCGATTCGGGCGCTTTGGGCGGCATCTCCGGCCGCGTCTGGCATGATGTCTGCGCCATCAGCGGCGGTGAAGGCGGTGTAGTGGCGACCGGTTCAGACGGCTGTGTGCCGCGCGACGACTCTTTTGTCGCCAACGGCGCTCTTGACCCCGACGAACCGGCCCTGGCCGGCGTCGTAGTCACGTTGAACAACGGCGCCTGCCCCGGCAGCGTCACCCTTGTTAGCGCGACCACCGATGAGAGCGGGGCTTATACCTTCCCGAACCTGACCGCCGGCGATTATTGTGTGTTTGTCAACGCGGCCGAAGAGCCTAACGCCGCGCTTCTGATCCCCGGCGAGTGGACCGCGCCGGCCGACGCCCAATCGCCTGGCACAACCACAGTCACCATCACAGCGGGCCAAACTACCGACGGCGTAAATTTCGGCTGGGATTATCAATTCTTGCCGGAGCCGGAAACGCCGCCCCAGGCCAACTGCATTGACCTGGCGGCCTTTGGCGGCGACATTACCATCCCGGATGATACATTCGTGTTGCCCGGCGAAACCTTTGTCAAAACCTGGCGCTTCGTGAATGGCGGCAGTTGCACCTGGACGACGGGTTACGCGCTGACCTTTGCCGGCGGTGAACAAATGGGCGGACCTGATGTTGTGCCCATTACGCAAAAAGTGGCGACGGGCGGCACGGTAGATGTTTCCGTCAGCCTGACAGCTCCCACTACCTTAGGGACGTTGCGCAGCGAATGGAGTCTGACCCATGATGGGGTGGCTATGACGGGCGTCAGCGGCGCGCCCTTGGAGGCCGTCTGGGCGCAGATTCAAGTGGTCGAAAGCAGCACGGTGGCTAATGTCTCGGGGCGAATCTGGAACGATCTATGCGATTCGCGCCAGTACACATTCGGCAGCGGCGTTGTGCCGACGGGATGCGTGGTCAATTTCAACGGCACGGTGCGCGCCAACGGCGCCTTCGATACCGGCGAAAAGCCGCTGGCGGGGGTGATCGTGACAGTCGGCACAGGCGAATGTGGCGATGCCACGGCGGTGAGAACGACGCTCACCGATGCCGACGGCAACTACAAGTTCACCGCCTTGCCGCCCGACATATATTGCGTGTATGTGGATGTGCTGACCGGCAGCAACTATACGCTGCTGCTGCCCGGCGATTTCACGTTGCCTTCGCCAGGTCGGGGCGGCCAGACGCTAACGTTGACGGCAGGCCAAACGTTAGGGCAGATTAATTTTGCCTGGGACTATGCGGAAGTAACTCAGCCGTAAATAGACGCGCCGACGGCGCTT
>JAYRVN010000279.1:0-6309 GCA_041918535.1 Chloroflexota bacterium | reverse complement strand
GTATAACTCCCGCCTTCTGCCGCCACGGGTCGGGCCCGGCCCGTCACATCCACCACCTCGCCCATCGGCGCAATAGCCCCCAGGCGCAAAGTCACCGACTCCGCTCGCCGCGCCCATAACACCCGGACGAATCGCCCCGGGAGTCGAAATGTCAGCCTATGCGTCGTCTCTGTCGGTTGGCTGCGCACATCGGTAAACCCCTGCAAAAGCTCAATCGTCGTCGCCAACGCCGTCAGCGCCGGACGTGGGCTCAAATCAGCCCGCAGCAGGCCAAACGGCTCCGTCCCCGGCTGCGCCAGCACATCTGTGAATTTATACACCTCCACCCGCTCGGCGCCCGACGCCAAACCCAGGGTCAACGCCTGCGCCACAAACCACGCCTGCTGTTCCAGATCAACCGAAAACATCTGCCGAGTTGTCGGCCACTCCGGATCAAGATTCGGCGCGGCGTTCGTTTCGTTCAGCCACACCGGTTTCGCCAGACCAAATTTCGCCTGGATATTGTTCATAGCAGCGATAAGGCTCGGAATCGTCTCCACGCGGAAGTAAACATGCAGCGAAATGACGTCAAAGAAATAATTGTGGGCGGGCGCTTCGGAATCGGCCGAAGCCGTTTCCAAAAAACGCTGCAAATATTGGGGACGCCCCGCCAGCGCATCATGCCAATAAGTCAGGCCCGCCAGATGAATGACCGCCTCCGGATCGGCGGCGCGCATCACCTGATAGGCCACCTTCACCAGCCGATAATAATCCACCACACTGCCGCTAAATTCATGCCCATACACATCGGGTGGAATATCCGGCTCATTCCAGATGATCCAATCATGCACCCCGCGTGGGCCATAGTAAGCGGCTATCCGACGCACAAAATTGGCCCACAGGTTTTTCGGATCGCTTGGCGGTAGATAGAGGCCGCGCGGCACACCGGCAGCCGGCAAGCCGTCCGTCGCCCAGGCCGGCGTCTGTTTGATCACCCCCACCACCTCGCGCCCATCCGCCTGGGCGCGGGCCAGCCAGCGATCATCTACGTGTAAGGTGTTCCAATCCTCAGGCCCGGTCGGCTGAATCTCGCTCCAGAAAAAGAGGATGCGCTCCCAACCCAACTGCACCCGCGCCGCCTCATCCGGCGCCCAAAAAGCCTCCACCGCGCCAAAACGGGGGTCGGGCCGAGATTGCGCCTGCGCAGACGCCCGCCCGCCCACCCAACCCACCAGCCAGAGCAAAAGAAGGGCACAAATTGACCGGCCCCAAACGCAACGAGGAGAAATAACCACCCTTGAGGCCCCAGGTAACATGGTATAATCATAACATTATCCGGGTGGCACGCCTATGACAGAACTTCGCTTACGCCCAGCGCAACAAGAAATACTGGAGTACCGCGGCGGCAAAATGGCGGTGAGCGCCGTGCCGGGCAGCGGAAAAACCTTCGTCCTTTCCCGTTTGGCAGCCCAGATCATCGCGCAAGACCTGATTGCGGTTAACCGGGGCCAGCAAGTGATGGTTGTAACCTACCTGAACAGCAGCGTAGACACGTTCAAATCGCGCATCCGCACGCGATTACAGGCGCTAGGGCTGCCACCGGCCGGCTATGATATACGCACGCTGCATAGCCTATCGCTAGAGATCGTGCGCACTTCCCTCTCCCTGGGCGGCGAGGCCGCCAATCTGCCGGCGGTAGTCGATGAGGGGCAAGGCAGCTATCTGTTGAGCCGGGCAATTGATCGTTGGAAAGATGAGAACCCGGAGCTATGGGCGCGCTTTGTGCCGGAGAGCCTGCCCCAACGGGTGCGCTGGCGCGAGGTCGTCGAGCGGGCAGCCAGAGAGTTCATCAGCACAGCCAAGAACGAGCGCTATCGGCCGGAACACATTCAGGCGCGTTTAGATACCACCTCGGCCGATGTAGATTGGTCGTTTACGGCCATGCTCAACGGCATTTACCGCCATTACCAGACCACCCTGTTGCGTCAGGGAGCGCTCGACTACGACGATCAGGTCTGGCTGGCGGTGGACGCTTTGGAAGACAGTTCCGGGCTAGTGGACAAGCTGCGCCAGCGTTGGCCCTTTATTCTGGAAGACGAGGCTCAGGACAGCGTGCCGCTTCAGGAAAAGCTGCTGAGTTTGCTTGTCGGCCCTGACGGCAACCTGGTGCGTGTGGGTGATCCGAATCAGGCCATCACCAGTACCTTCACTGCCGCCCACCCTAAATTCTTCAATGCCTTCATTGACCGCCCGGACGTGGTGACGTTGCCTTTGCCCAACTCAGGCCGTTGCGCGCCGCGCATTATCGGCGCAGCCAACGCGCTGGTGAACTGGGTCTGCGACCAGCATCCGGTGCCGGAAGTGCGCCAACATACCTTCCGCCGCCAGATGATTGAGCCGGCCCCTCCCGGCGACGCGCAACCCAATCCGCCGGACAATGAATCGAATCTGGTGATCAAGCTCTATGCGCACCGCGAAGATGAGGAGATTCCGGCGGTGGTGCAGTTGGCGCAACGGTATATGCAGAAGTACCCTGCCCGCACGGTTGCCATCCTGACGCCGACCAACGCGCTAGGGTATGACGTGGCGGCGTATTTGGATACACAAGACCTGGCTTACGACAGTCTGCTCCAGGGCAACACCCGTGAACGCCAGGTAGCCGGGACTCTACAGGCGTTGTTATCCTTGTTGGCCGAGCCGTTGAACACGCGCACGTTAAGAGATGCGTATGTCACGCTGCACGAGTTGGGTCACCCGGCGGCAGCCGAGCCGGTCAGTGATTTGCGGCGGTTTGAAATTTTGCTGGCCAGCATTCATCGGCCGGAGGCGTTTTTGTTCCCGCTGGCAGCCGGCGATGTGCAGGCGGCGCTGCCGGCTAACATTGCCAGCGCAGAAGAACTGGCGCAATTGGAGGCGTTCAGCGCGTTTGTGCGGTCTCTTTTCGCTCTACGGACATTGCCGGTGGATGATCTGACGCTGACGTTGGGGGACGAGCTGTTTGCGCATGGGCTGGAGGCGGTGCACGAGGGCGACCTGGCGCTGGCCTATCAGATCGCCACGCTTTTGCGGAGTTGGCGCGATAGGGAGCCGGATTGGCGGCTGCCGGATCTGGTGGCGCAATTGGCGGATGTGGCCGAGGGGCGTCGTTCGCTCAACATGTCGTCCGGCTCAGACCTGGGCTTCGATCCCCGACCAGGACGCATTACGCTATCTACGCAGCACAAGGCGAAAGGGATGGAGTGGGACGCGGTGTTCCTGCTCAGTATTGACGGTTATTGGATTCCGGGCAACCTGGACGCTTACTTCCAGGGGGTGAATGCGTTGTTTGGCGGCGATCCGACGGCGGAGGCCAAGGCGCAACTGATGTATCTGATGGAAGGGCAGCCGGGCGTGTACGCCGATCGCACGCCTACAGAAGCGGCGCATGTGGATGTGATCTGCGAGCGGTTGCGTCTGTTATACGTCGGGATAACCCGCGCCAAACGCTTTTTGCAAATCAGTCGCAGCCGGGCCGCCCGCACGTATAATAAAGAGCGTGAGAACATTCCGGCGACGGCGATTGGAGCGATTTATCAATTTATTCAACAGTATCAGGGTTGAGAGGTATCGGCCGAAAATCCAGCCCCGCTGTTGACTTCCGCAACCCACCTGTTACATGCATAGCCGACCCTACCCAACCCTTATATGAGCCCGGATAACCCCTTTTTCCACCGCGGCGCGATTCGACATTCGGCCGATTTCTTTGGTCGCGAGGCCATCACCCAAGAAATCCTCGGCCTATTGCACAACGGCCAGAGCGTCTCCCTCATCGGCCCACGGCGCATTGGCAAAAGCTCAGTGCTGCTGCATTTGTGCCGCCCCGAAGTGCGCGAATCATACCGCCTGGCCTCGCCCCAAGCTCTGTTTATCTTAATTGATTGTCAAGAATTAGGCGGTTCCCCGGCCGCTGAAGTCTATGACGCCTTGCTCGTCGGCTTGCTAACGGCGGCCGAAGAGTCCCAGATTGAGATCAGCCCCGACTTACGTCAGGGAAACTACCGGACGCTAGACCGCGTCTTGCACCATGTCGCCGGGGCAGGCCGCCAAATCGTCGTTTTATTGGACGAATTCGAATTATTGGCCGCCAATGAGCAATTGACGCCCCATTTCTTTGCGCGCCTGCGCGGATTGACTACCAAGTATGGCCTGGCCTACGTCACTGCCAGCCAACGCCCGTTGTTTGCCATCACCGCCGCCGAACAAATTCTCAGTTCGCCTTTCTTCAACATTTTCGTCACCCTGGCGCTCGGCCTGTTCACCCCGGCTGAAGCGGAAGGGCTATTCATGCGGCGTTTGGAAGGGGCCGGCGCTCTGTTTGAGGCGGATTTACGCCGGCGCTTGCTGGAGTTGGTCGGACGCCATCCCTTCTTCTTGCATATTGCGGGCTATCACACCTTTCAGGCGTGGCTTCAGGGGAGAGATGTGGGGGATTCGGCCGAATTTGCCTTAATCGAGCAGGCCATCGAGGCGGAAGCCAACGCTCACCTGAACTACCTGTGGAACAACCTGACGGCTGAAGAGCAATACGCCCTGGCCATTGAGGACGGCCCCTCCGACGCGATCCGTTTACTGGAACAGCAATGCTTGTTGGAATCGGTCGAGGGCGAATATCGCCATACCAGTGAAATCCTACGCCGCTTTGTGCGTCGCCAAACCGTGCCTGGTCTGATTCAGGCCTACCCTTTTGTCATTGACCCGGCGCGACATCGCGTGCGCGCCGGCGACCAGACTTTGAGCCTGACTAACTCTCAGTTTGCCCTCCTGACCTGTCTATGCCAACACCCAGGGCAGGTAGTGCATGGCGAAGACCTGGAAGCGGCGGTGTGGAGTGAAGTGCTGGTGAATGACCCCGATCGCCTGAAAACACTCATCAAACGTCTGCGCCGCGCCATTGAGCCCTTTGGGGAGTGGATTGTGAGCGAACGGGGGGTGGGCTATGCGTTGCGACCGCCGGCCTAAGGTGCGCAACCGGCTATTGCCCTCAATCCGCTGGCAGCTGGGCGTCGGTTGGCTGTTGGGGATGCTCCTGCTGGCCAGCTGGGCGCGCCCGGCGAGCGCCCAGGCGCTCAGCCCGAGCTATTGGCAATATGAAGCGCCCGGCGAAATTCGCACGGTAGCCGTCGCCGATCTGAACCAGGATGGTTTCGATGAGATTTTGGTAGCGGTGGCTAAGGCCACTGTGAACGAAGACGGCGAGGAGAGCGCCGGCAGCGCGGGCCCGAATCAGGATATGCTGGATGCGGTAGATGCGGCCGGCGAGCGCCGTTGGCGCTATCAAACGCCGGCCCAAGAAGCCATTGTGGATGTGGCGGCGTTGTGGGATTCGGCCGAAACGCCATCCCCCACCTATCACATCGCCGTCTTGACCACCCGCCATCTCTTCTTCCTGGATGCCAACGGCAAAGACGAAGCAGAGATCACTTTGGCCGCGAGCGAACCGGTGGTAAGCCTGCACGTTTTTGACCATGATCAAGATGGGCAGGATGAAGTTCTGACGCTGATGCGCCAGGGCTGGCTGCGACTTTACACCCACCAGGGCCAGTTCCTCTGGCAACGCACCGGCGACCAAGCAGCCGATTTTGATGCCCAGGCGCATGTGGTCGTGGCGGATATGAATGGCGACAACCGTCAGGACATTGTCTGGAGCTACACATCGCCGGAAGGGCTCAGCCAGGTGGAAATACTCGGCGGTCAGGGACAGCGCCTAAACCGGATTCTGTTGAACCCTCTCGCCGGACGCCTCACCAGCCTCATCCCCGTCAATTTCTACGCTGACGCCGCGCTGGACATTGCCGTAGGCACCGACCGGGGCGTTTTGACCCTTTATACCCTCCACGGCGTCGTGCGCTGGTCACGCACTCTGCACAACGCGTTAACCGCCCTGGCGACGGTGGATTGGCCCGGTCAGAATCGCCTGCTGGCTGTGGGCACGAACGTGGGACAAATCATCTTTTATGCAGCCGACGGTCGGCGCGACCGGAATTGGGTCGTCTGTTCCGATAATTCAGTCCTGGCCGATGTGCGTTGCGCTATGCCCCCAGACAGCCAGATCGCAGCGCTCTCCCCACAGCCGCCGGATTTTAACCCCAATCAATCCATTGGGATGGCCGTTATCTTCACGCCTCAAGCCGAAGCGCGGCGGGGTTCGGCCGAAACGGGCGCGGCGGTGCGAAGGAGCGCGTCAGCCGGTCTGCCTCGGTCGGCAGCCGTCGCCAGGGGATGTGATCGAGCCGTTCGGTCACGTCAAGTCTCGTCGACGGAGGGACGGTCTCTCACGCGAGTCCTCGCGAG
>JAYRVN010000278.1:0-11244 GCA_041918535.1 Chloroflexota bacterium | reverse complement strand
CCGGCGACAGCTTACGGCGACAAATCGGCCTGGTGCTGCAAGATTCGTTTCTGTTTAGCGACACGGTGATGAATAACATCCGTTATGGCCGTCCGGAAGCCAGTGATGATCAGGTCATTGCCGCCGCCAAACTGGCGCGAGCGCATGAGTTTGTTCAGCGCTTGCCAGACGGCTACCAGACAGTTTTGGGCGAGCGCGGGGCCGGCCTCAGCCAGGGTCAGCGACAGTTGCTGGCGATTGCCCGCGTAGCCCTGATCAACCCGAACTTGCTCATCCTGGATGAGGCAACCAGCAGCGTGGATACGCGCACGGAGCGGGAAATCCAGGCGGCTTTGGAAACGCTCCTGAAAGGGCGCACCAGCTTCGTGATTGCCCACCGCCTGAGCACGATCCGCAAGGCTGACCAGGTGCTTTTCCTGCAAGGCGGCAAGGTCATGGAACGCGGCACGCACGAAGAGTTGCTGCAACGGCGCGGCCTGTATTATGACTTGTATATGAGCCAGTTCCGGCGGCAGCCGGAAGCGGCCGATGAAGTTGTGGCGGCCTTCATCGCGGATTAGAGTGACGGCGCGGCCCGGCGGCCAAACTGCCTGGCTTCGCTTTCCCTTCACGACGCCGGCGCAATGGTCTAGCTATTGCGCCGGTTGCGTTCTATCTGCTATGCTTGACGGTATGTTCGTGTGGATTATGGTCGGCCTTGCCGGTCTGGGCTTCCTGGCGGGGTTGCTCTACTGGTTGCTAATCGTCACCGAGGGAATTTTTCTGGGCTCGCGGGTGGTTGTCTGGCTATATGACGCAACCGCTCACACGTATGACGGGATTAAACAGTACACGCCGGAGGAAGAAGCGGAGTTGGTGGTCAAGCCGGTGTTGGATGAATTGGCGTTAATCGGACGACATTCTCCCTGGCTGCTGGATGTGGCGACGGGTACGGGGCGGGTCCCATTTGATCTGCTCAGCGACGGGCGTTTTTTCGGCCGAATCGTTGCCCTGGACGCCTCCCAACACATGCTGGCCCAAGCCGCACATAGCCTCACCCCCTTTCGCCGCCGCGTGGATCTGGTGCGCCAAACCGCCGGGGCCTTACCCTTTGGCCCTAACCAGTTCGATGGCGTCATCAGCCTGGAGGCGTTAGAATTCTTCCCCTCAGATATGGCGGCTCTACGCGAGATGGCGCGGGTGCTGCGGCCGGGCGGCTTCTTGATGGTCACGCGTCGGCGAGGATGGCAAGCCAGGCTCTTTCTGCATCGCTATCGCTCATTGCACGCTTTTGAGAGCCTACTGTATGACCTGGGACTACTCGACGTCATCACTTGCCCCTGGCAGGCCAACTATGACCTGGTCTTGGCGCGAAAACCCCCAACCTGACGCCTTACCCCACCTTGAGGAGTGATATGCAAGCGCTGATTGAACGTATTCAACAAGAGGCAGTTTACCTGGGTCACGGCATCGTGAAAGTGGATAGTTTCATCAATCATCAGATTGACGTCGCTCTAACCACGGCCATGGGTCAGGAGTTCAAACGGCAATTTGAGACCGCCGGCATCTCCGACATTACCAAAGTGGTAACGGCGGAAGTGAGCGGCATTGCCCCGGCCTTTGCCACCGCACAGGCTTTTGGCGTGCCTCTAATCTATGCCCGCAAACATCGCCCCGTAACCATGACCGACACCATCTTCCTGACACGCGCGCCCAGCCACACCAAAGGCGCGTTGGTGGAATTGATGATTTCTCCGCAATATCTGGGCGAGCAGGATCGGGTCGTCTTAATTGATGACTTTCTCGCCAGCGGTCTGACGATTGAGGCTTTGGTGTCGCTAATTCAGCAAAGCAGGGCCACATTATGCGGCATCGGCTGCATTATTGAAAAGCCGTTTGAGGGAGGACGCCGGCGGCTGGCTCAATTAGCGATCCCGATCATTACGCTGGCGCGGGTTGAGGTGGCGGCGGAGAGGTTGCGGGTGTGGTAGGTTGGGCGGGCAGGCGAAGGATTTTCGGCCGAAAATCCGATCCTCTCCGTCTACATCGCCCAAACCTTACCGCCCCTTATTCTTCATCCTCGTCGTCGTAATCGTCATCCTCATACTCAAAGTCATCTTCATCTTCGTCGTCGTCGCCGCCCGGGCCATGCGCATGGCCGTGCGCTAATTCTTCGTCCGTCGCAGGACGTAACGTGACCACTTTGAAGTCGAAGTGAAGCGTTTTGCCGGCCAGCGGGTGGTTTAAGTCCAACCACACCCCTTCGTCGGTGATTTGCGAAACAAACGCCTGAACATACTCCCCGTCCTCATTCTCCAGCACAAATTCCATGCCCGGTTCAATCTCAAGATCGTCCGGGAAGGCATCCGAAGGAATCAGATAGAGAGCATCCGTTTCCATCGCGCCATAACCGTCATCCGGCGCAACGGTGATCTGCTTTTGCTCACCCACTGCCATGCCATATACGGCGCGTTCCAAACCGGGGATGATGTTGCCGTGCCCTTGCAAGAAGAGCAGCGGGGTTGACTCATCCGCGATGTCGGCAATCTCGCCATCATCCAGCCGCAAGGTATACTCCAGGCCCACCACCATATCATCTACTACCACAGGTACATCAGCCATCTTAATTTGTCTCCCGCTATGCCATCAAGCCATTCAAGATATTGTTCACCGCCAGGCCGCTTGTGAACCCGGCTGCCGAAACACACACCGGACATTGTCGCGCCGCACACCTGGGCGCGCCGTCAATCAAAAGCCACCACCCAGACTTGTTTAGACTGGGCGATACTTTCCAGGGTCTAAGACAATATCATGGGGTGTTTCCGGGTGAATACTTGCCAACTATACTTGCAGATACACGCTGCGTCAAGTTTGCCGGGAGTGGCCGCCACGGAGCAGTCGCTTATTGACCGCGTGTATACCAGGTTCCGCCTGGCCCGGTGTAGCTGCTGCCTTCGCCCCAAATGACGTAGCTCACACCGTGGCTATCCACTTCAATCTCAAAGTAATCCCCATAGGGGAACTGGTATCCGTCCGGATGCTTGTAGGGCGCGCCATCAGGGCGATCGGAGAGGCGCACAGCGGGTTGCCAGGTCTGGCCTGCATTGTAGGTTTGGCGATACCAGGTGTTCCAGGCGTCCGTGTGGCCGGGCCGACTGCCTTGCCACACCAGACGAAAATCGCCCGGCTCACGCCCGGCCGCCAGCGCCGGGAAGGCGTTGTGCTCCAGGTCGGCCGAGAGGAGCTGTCGGGCGCTCCAAGTTACGCCGCCATCGGAGGAGATGCGGGCGAAGAGCGCCTGAGGCGCGCCGGGCGTGTCGCCGGCGTTGTAGGCCAACATGGCAGTTCCGGCAGCGTCCACGGCGATTCCCGCCACCGGGCCGAGAAAACCAAAGTAGCAGCCATCCGACCAGGGGCAATCAGGCATTTCGGCCGAAACATCCACCCGCGTCGTCACCCAACTCACCCCGCCATCCAGTGAGCGCAAGACATCTATGTAACTCTCTCCCGTGTAATCCTGACTGTAATCCACCGCGGCAAAATAGACCCGCCCATCCGGCGCCACCGCTCCGGCCGAATGAAACCAGTAGCGGGTATCATTGTTTGTCTTCACCGGCGCCGAGAATGTCTGGCCGAAATCGTGGGAGGCCGCGACATAACTATGGCTGGCGTTGAAAGCCACATACACGTGCCGGCCATCGGCCGAAATAGCCAACACGGGACGGTCAGACCAGCGCGGCTGCCCACGGGAGGGGGCTAAAGCCATGGGGGTGGACCAGGTTTGGCCGCGATCGGTCGAGCGCATGAAGACGACGCCCGGCCGATATTCATTCAGCCAGGCCACATAGATGACCCCGTCGGCGGCCACCGCGATCTGGGGATCGTTTTGGGTGCGGCGCGTGATGGTCAGGAATTGGTCCGGCAGCCAGGTTGCGCCGCCGTCGCTGGAGCGCCGGAAGATGAGGGCGGGGAGCTTGCAGGCAGGGCAAGGTTTAGGGCCATCATAGCGCGTGGTGATTTGATAAATATCGGCCGAAACCGGGTCCACCGCCGTCGCCGGTTCCCAATCATCATATACACTCCACAAGCGTTCCTGCTCAAATCCAGTGGGCCGCGCTTGCGGCGCGCCGCCCGTCGCCAACCGCCCGGCCCACGACACCCCGCCAGGCGTCTTGCGAGCTTCCGTCTCACCCACCGACACAATCGGCGTCGCCCGGCTGAACAACGCCGCCAATCCAATGCCAATAACACTTACCGCCAGAATCATTTGGGCCAACTTTCTCACATGACACCTCCATCTGGTCTTCTTAACACGCCAACCAGCGCCAGGCGCGACTCACGTTGCCTGACGCGTCAATACCACAAGCGTCATATCGTCATATTGGGGGGTGCCTCCCACAAACTCAGCAATCGCCGCGCTCAGATTCGCCAAAAGCTGCCGCGCCGGCAACCCGATTTGTCCTGCCAACGCCTGAGCCAGATGAAACTCGCCAAATAACTCGCCCTGCTCATTCTGCGCGTCCGTAACACCGTCGGTGTAGATGACCAACGCATCGCCGGGTTGCAGAACAATGTCCCGCTCCTCCCAAACACTCTCGCGCTGCACGCCTAACACCATGCCTGTTCGCGGCAACCGGGTATGCGTACCGTCCAGGTGTGCCACCCAGGGCGGATTATGCCCGGCATTAGCGTAGACCAACCGGCCCGTCTGCGGGTCCAATAGGGCGCAGAAAACAGTCACAAACACATCACTATGCGTCTCGGTGACAATTTGCTCGTTTGCCAGCGCCACAATACCGCCCGGGCCGCCCACCTCTGTCCGAAAGGCCGCGCGCAAATAGGTGCGGCTGACGGCCATGTATAAGGCGGCCCCGGCCCCTTTGTCCGCCACATCGGCCACGACCAATCCCAAACGGCCATCCGGCAAGGTCACGAAGTCATAGAAGTCGCCGGAGGTCTCACGCGCGGATTGTAAGCGGGCGGCAATTTGCCAGCCGGGGAGCGTCGGCGCGACGTTAGGCAACAAGCTTTCCTGGACATGGCCGGCAGCTACCAACTCGCGTGACGTGCGTTCGTGCGCGATGGCGCGATCGAAGAAGGCGGCGCGAACCGCGCTCAGCTGTTCCTCCGCCCGCGCCGCCAGGGCTGTCATGCCCATATCTTGTAGCGCGGCTATGGCTTCGCGCAGCAGCGCCTGCGCCCGCTTGAGATCGTCGGGATGGCCTCGCGCCTGGGCGGCTTGCGCCCAAATCAGGAGTATTCGCGCCCAGGAGCGACGCGCGCCACTCTGCGCCCAAATAGCGGCGACTGCCTCGACTTTAGCCAGCGCTTCATCATAGCGTCGTTCGACGAACGCCAGGTCTGCTTCGGCCAGGAGGAGTTCCCCCTTATCCCAAAAAGAAGTGGCCGGGTCGCGGTCAGCTTGCGCCTCAGCTAACCAATAATGTGCCTCGGCCAGGCGACCCTGCCGGCCATAGAGATGGCTTCGCAGGCAGTTCGTGAAAAATTTTCGGCCGAAACCCAACTCACTCAGCCTCACTATCCCTTCTAGCGCCTCCTCCACCGGTCCCCACACCACCGCCTCGCCCCGCCTTTCACGCTCTAACGCGGCCTCAATCACCACCCCCAGACCACTCAACACGATCTGCAACTCCCTTCGCGGCTCTGCCAGAGCCAACATAGATTCCACCAGGGCCAGGGCTTCATCCAATCTGTCTTGTGTAAACAACACATCAATTCGAAAAATCAACAACTCGAACTGCACCGCCTCTTGTCCAGGCACACACGCCGCCAACCGCTCGATCTCCGGCAACGTCGGCGCAATCGCCGTCAGACCGCCCAGGCGGATATCAATCTCTGCCATGCTTACCAGCGAAAACAATTCCTGGCGCGCGCTGCCCAGGCTACGCGCCATTTCCACCGCTCGCGCAAAATGTTGCCGCGCCCCCGCCAGATCGCCGAACAGACTGCTGGACAGAATGCCCATGTCATGGTGCGCGCGAATACCGGCAGAGAGCAAACCGGCGCTGTCCGTCAAAGCAATCGCCTTCTCCAGGGCGGCCTTGGCTGCATCGGATGTCTGGTGGGCCAGGATACTCAGCGTGACCAGGGCGTCAGCTTGCACCGCCAAGGCGCCCAACCGTTCCGCCATATCCAATGCCCGGACGCAATAAACCCTGGCCTGTTCCGGCCGACCATTGAAATGGCAGGCGCGGGCGACCTCATGGATGAGTTGCGCCAGAGCCGTGCTTTCAGGCGCGCCGGTCAATTCCGCCATCCCCATTTCAGCCAGCTCCAGGCCGGCCTGTGTGTCGCCCTTCAGCCAGGCAGCCCGTGAGGACACCGCATACAGACAAGCCATATCTTCTTGGCGGCCTAAAGAGCGATAGCGATCAATGGCTTCACGCCAGACCTCAAGCGCCTCCTCGAAGCGACTCAAGCCGTTAAGCGCCGCGCCCAGACCCGCCAGCAGTTCAGCGCGCATATCGGCGCTCTGCGCCAATGCCAGCCCCCGGCGGCACAACAGCTCCGCTTCCTGATTGGCGTATGCCGCCAGAGCTGAGCGCGCCGCCAGGCGGAAGTAATGCAGCGCGCGGTTCTGATCGCCGGCTCGCTCAAAGTGGCGCGCCAGCATGGCGGCATTCTGTTCCAGGCGATCGGCGTAAAGTTGCTCAATCGCCTCGCCCACGGTCTGATGCAACTGGCGGCGGTCGGATTCCAGCAATAAGGCGTAAGCGGCGTCCTGGACCAGCGCATGGCGAAACAGATATTCCAGATCCGGTTCAAGCTGGGCCAAACGGATCAGGCCCGCCGACTCCAGGATGTTCAAATTGGTCAGGAGAGCCATTGTGTTTCCTCCCCCAGAACCCGCGCTAAAACTTTCACCGGGAACTGGCGGCCGATAACAGCGGCGATGCGCAGAGTGTTCTTCACATCCTCCGGCAAGCGGTCAATGCGCGCCAGGAGCAAGCCTTCCAACTTGTCAGGAATGTCCAGCGAGGAGATAGATTTGCCGGCAGACCAACCCCCATTGCGCCGGACAATCGCTTCCCGGTCTATGAACATGCGAATGACCTCTTCGACAAAAAAGGGATTGCCCTCGGCCTTGCTCAACACCAGTTGCCGCAAAGTTTCCGGCAACGTTTCGATTTCTAGCAGGTTAGAGACAAGCCGACGGCTATCCGTCTCCGTCAGCGCCCGCAGGGTGATTTCAGTCAGACTGCCGCCTAACAGAGAGCGGGTGGCGGTGATCAATTCCCAGCCGGCAGCTTCCTGTTCCGGCCGTGTTACCAGACTCAGCAGGATTGGGGCGTTAAGAAGCTGCGGGAACAAGCGTGTCAGTAGCGCCGTGGAAGCGGCGTCGGCCCAATGAATGTCTTCAAAAACCAATACCAGAGGTTGTTGTTGCGCCAGGGTCAACAATGTTTGACGCACGGCGCGCAGGTAGTGTCCCTGTCGGGTAGGCGGGTCATATGCCTCGATGATGGCGGTGGCGGCGGGTTCAAGTTGTAGCAACAACAGGCTGGCTAGATGCAGGGTAATGTCGGGGGCGGCGTCGCCCAGGAGCGCATGCGTGAAACTTTGCAGAGCAGCGTGCGTTTCCGGCTCCTCTGTATTCTCGGCCACACCAATGAGGGAGCGCACCAGGTTAATCACCAGGTGATAGGCCAATCCCTGACCGTAGGAGCGACATTGCCCAATGGCCCAGCGCGGGGGGTGCGCCCCGGCGCTATGTTCGACAGCCGTTTGCCATTCCTGGATCAGACGCGTCTTGCCCAAGCCCGGTTCCCCTAAGATGAGGACGGCCCGCCCTAGACCGGCGCGTACGGCATGCGTGAGTTGAATGAGGGTGGTCAGTTCGGCGTCACGGCCGACCATGGGGCTAGTCAGCCCGGTCAGGCCGCGTCCGGCGCCGGGTTGGTTTTTCGGCCGAATCACCTCATACACGCGCACCGGTTGATGCCCCTTGGCTTCCAATACCCCCAAATCTCGACATTCAAAAGCCGCCGCGACATAACGATAGGTCGCCTCCGTCAACAACACCCGCATAGGCTGCGCCGCAAATTTGAGCCGCGCCGCCAGGTTGACCGCCCCGTCTCGCGCGGTGAAATCATAACGCAAGTCTTGACCCACCGGCTCAATTACCACAGGCCCGGTGTTAAGGCAGGCGCGCATACGGAAATCAAAACCATATTGGCGCTTTATCTCGGCCGCATAATGCTCCGCTTCGACCATGGTCTCCAGCGCAGCGCGCACAGCCCGAATCGGATCATCTTCATGCGCCACCGGCGCGCCAAAAAACGCCACCAGCGCATCGCCTAACAGACGCGCCAGGGTTCCTTCATAACGGTAGATGATGGGCGTAAGGCGTTCCTGGGCGCCGTTGAGCACATTCATCCAGGTTTCCACACCCAGACGTGCGGCCAGGGCGGTCGAGCCCACCACATCTAGAAACAATATGGTGGCGACCCGGCGTTCGCCGCTAAGCGGCACGGCGGCGCGGACCTTGGCGGCTAAAGGTTGGGGCGCAGCAGCGACCAGGCGGGCTTGACGATCTTCGTCGGCAGCGGTGCGCGCACGCAGCGGTTCGCCGCAATACATACAAAAACGGGCATCGTCAGGCAACTCGGTTCCACAGTTCGGACACAAATGCGGCAAGCGCGCGCGGCAATTCAGGCAGAAGCGCGCACCGGCGGGGTTATCCTGACGGCATTGTAAACAGATCATGCAATCCCCTATTGACGCAAACCCATTCAGCCAAACCCTCCCTACCATTGTATCATAGCTCAAGGGTCTTCGAGTGGCTGTTTTCCCGAATTGTTTGGCAGCAATTCGAAATATGGCCGGCAACTTGTAGCCACACCCAGGATAGCTTACACTAAGGGAATATGGTCGGAGTAACTGATTTCTTTCGAGAAAATTTCGTTCTCGTCTACTTTTTTTATGGTCTGGCTTTCTTCGCCATGGGTTTGGCAATTTCGCTGGAATCCAGGCGGCGGTCGGAATCCCATTTGGCGCGGGCTATGTTGCCGTTGGCCGGTTTCGGCATCCTGCATGGCTTACATGAATGGTTTGAGATGTTCGATCTGATGCAAGAAGCCGGCGCCACCAATGTGCCAGCCTGGTTGTTGTCGGAACCTGTGCGCATTGCCCATTTGGTTATCTCTTTTGCGCTGCTGGTGGTTTTTGGGGTCAGGCTGATTTATGCCAATCGCTATGCGCAGCGAACAGACGAGAGGCGTTTTGCGGCGATCGCAGCCGGCGCTTTGATCGGGGTGTGGTTTCTAAGTTGGGGGCTGAGCGTCCGATGGTATGGTTTGTCCGGCTCGACGGCGTTGGATGTGGCGGATGTGTTGGCGCGTTATACGTTGGGTGTTCCAGGCGCGCTGCTGGCGGCGTGGGCGATCTGGCTGGAGCAACGCTCTCTGGCTCGACAAGAGATGCCGGAATTCGGCCGAATGCTCCTCTATGCTGCCCTGGCTATCCTGGTCTACGGCGTCTTAGGTCAAACCACAACCCGCCCCACCCCCTTATTCCCCACAAACGTGTGGAATTCCGTCATCTTTTGGCAGGTCACCGGCTTCCCCATTCAACTCTTTCGCGCCATCGCCGCCATCCTCATGGCCCTGACTGTCATTCGCGCCCTACGCATTTTCGAGGTCGAGAGCGAACAAAAGCTGGCGGCCGCCCAGGTTGCGCGTCTGGCCGCCCAACAAGAAGCCCTGGCTGTTCAGCAGCAAACGCGTCTCGTCACCGAACAACTCAATCGGGAATTGGCCGAAGCGGTGCGCACTCTGACCTCACTCAACACACTCTCCCGCCAGTTAGCTGCCACATTGAATTGGGAACAACTGTTACGCGAGGTCTTTCCCCGCTTCGTTGCCGGCGAGGCGCATATCGGGGCCGGGCTGATCTTGTTGCGCGACCAGGACGGCGAGCCCCTGATCTTGCGCATACAGACCGTCTGCCCAGCCGATCCGGAAGTTCATGCCCGTCTGGAGGCCGTCGCCCTGGCCACCGGTCAGGCGGCGGCTGACCAGAATCAGACCCTGATTTGGGACGGGGAGAAGACCCTGGTTCTGGATGAAGGCGTTACAACACCCGCCGACCTTTCCGCGCGCATCCTGGGATTGCCCATCGCGCTGGAGGATCGCGTAGCGGGCAGCATGGTTTTTTGCACCACACCGGATATGAACCCGTTTCGGCCGCAGGACATCGCCTTCCTCACTACGGCCGGCCGGCAATTCAATGCCGCTTTTAACAACGCCGACCTCTATCGCCAATCGAAAGCGCGCGAGGCTTTGCGGCGCGACCTGCTGCGTCGCATCGTGGCGGCCCAGGAACAGGAGCGCCAGCGTATTGCCCGTGAATTGCACGATGGGCCGGGGCAGACATTGACCGCGCTGGGTTTGGGTCTGGCCGCTTCGGCCGAATCCGTCGCCGGCAACCCACAAGCCCAGCAACATCTCAACGAGCTGAAAGACCTCAGCGCCGGGACCATGCAAGAACTCCACGACATCATCGCCGACTTACGCCCCTCCGTACTGGATGACCTGGGGCTGGTGGCCGCGCTACGCAGCCAACTGCAACTCCTCGAACAACGCGCCCACGTGCGCACACAACTTTCTCTCAACGGCGTGCGCCGCCGCCTCACGCCGGAAATGGAAACCATTGTCTTTCGCATTGTGCAAGAAGCGCTGACTAACATCGCCAAACACGCCCAAGCCCACAACACCTTGCTCAAATTGACCTACCGCGCCGATTGCCTGGACATTGCCGTGCAAGACGATGGTCGGGGCTTTGATGTAGCGGCCGCCCTGCACCCGCAAACCCACCGGCGCGCCTGGGGGCTGCTAGGCATGCAAGAACGCGTGGCGCTGGCCGGCGGCCAATGTACCATCACCTCCGAAAAGATGGGCGGCGCCACGGTGCAAGTACGCATTCCCTTGATATCCCCCGCTGACGAAGGACAAACCCATGACGGCCAAGATTAGACTGATCCTCGCCGATGACCATGCCGTAGTACGTAGCGGTTTACGGATGCTGTTGGCCTCACAGCCGGACATGGAAATTGTCGGCGAAGCGGCCAATGGCCTGGAGGCGCTCGATCTCGTGCGCGCAAAACACCCGGATGTGGTGCTGATGGACATTCAAATGCCGGATATGAACGGCATCGAAGCGGCCGAACGCATCCGCGCCATTTACCCGGAGACCGCCGTGCTGGCCCTCACCATGCATGAGGATGACCAATACTTCTTTGAAATG
>JAYRVN010000277.1:0-9165 GCA_041918535.1 Chloroflexota bacterium | reverse complement strand
GCCGCCTGCCTCAAACACCTGCGACTTCCAGTAATTATTCCAGGATTGTTCGGCTTCGCGTTGGGCGCGCGATTGGCGGTTCATTTCCATATCCATGCGGTTATTGAAGTCTTCCTGGGCCTGGCGCTGGCGTTCGCGGCTGAGGTCTCTTTCTTGCCGTTTGCGGTCGCGGCTGCCGGCTTCTCTGACTCGGTTTAATCCAGCGCTGCCGCCTCTACCCATGGGGGGTTATCCTGTTGTGGTTGCGGTGGCGGAGTGGGTGCCAGTTGACGCCGGCGGTAAGTGCGGCGCGTTTGCCGGCTTTGCCGCCGCCGGATACGTTGAAATCGAGTGGCGCGCCGGCGGCGATTGTTCTGGCCAGTGTGATTTCTGCGTTTAGCTCGGCTTCTGAGGTGAAGCGAGTCCAGAACGCTTTCCAGCCAGTTGGTAGGGCCTGTGTGGCGGTGGCGTAGAGAATCGGTTCGATAAATAGGTCTATGAAAATCCTGATGCGGGCCTCGCGCTGCCAGTATTGGGCCAGGGCGCGTTTGTACCAGAGCGTGGCGACGGCCGCCGCCAGGGGCACATCGGGGCCGGTGCTGAAATTGCATTCGATTACCTGAGCGGGTTGGCGGTTAATGAGTTGATCAGGGTTGTGGGCCAGGTGTAGCCAGCGGTAGTCGTCGGTGTAAAAGTGCAGGGTGGCGTCGGTCAGGTTGTGGCGCGGGCGGCTGCCATAGCAGATGAGATCGGTTATGGCTGCGCTGTTACCCTGTAAAGCGGGGTCTAGAGTTGGCCAGCCGTCGGCGTTTAGTTGTATGCCGTGTAGGAAGGGCGCGCCAGGAAGAAGCGTTCGTAGCATGGCGGAATTATAGCACGTCTGGGCGGGCATATTTGGCGCGTGTGCGGCGTTTGGGCGCGGTGATGTGTGTTTTTGCGTTGGGGCAAAAAAAGGGCCGTTTGGGTGGCCCTTTAGTGTTACATGGGGGGGTGTGGCGGGGTTATCCGATCCATTCTATGGCGGCGTTGGGTGGGATCGTGTTGTCTGGGTGGATGTCCTTGGCTGCGATTAGGGCGTATTGGGTGGTGGCTTTGCCGTCCTGGTTGTAGCGTCGTAGCATGTAGCGGTTTCCGGCGGTCAGGTACATTACGCGCATTGACGTCTCATAGGGTTGGCCGGCGTTGTCTAGGCGGAGTAGGCGTAGGAATACTCCATAGCTGGGTGTGTTCATTAGGTTAGCAGTGGGTGTATTAGGCTGGCGTAAAGATGCCAGACAAGGAAAGCGAGTGTAGCGACAATTACGGCTGCGCCGGCGAGTTGTAGGCTGCGGCGCGGCGAGTCTATCGCGGCCAGTGCGGCGAAGAGTAGTAGGCCCAGCGCTATATAGCACATTGTTACTTCTCGCATGGCTCTGGTAGGGCCAGCCACCAGGCCCAGCGCCGTTGTCCGGAGAGCTGGGCAAAGGCGCGGTTGATGGCCATGGCGATTGTTTCAGGCGCGGCGCTGGGGTGGCTATTTTCGAGTTGGGCGGCGGCCTGATCGAGTATTTTTGCGGTGTGGCGGGCTAATTTGGCGTGGTGGGCCGGGTTGCGGGCGTTGAGCGTTTCCCAGTGGGCGGCCAGGGCGTTGGCATATTGCATGGTTAGCAGTTGGTCGGCGGTGGCCTGGATGCCTCTGGCGCTGTTCATTAGGCGGCGTAGATAGGCGCGCCTGGCGGCGGGTTGGGTGGGGACGTTAGCTTTCATGGCGTTTGGCTGGGCGCGCGCCTGAGTATGGCGTGATCCGCACCTTGTTGGTTAGTGCCTCGTCGAGTGTGAAGGCGAATTTTGCGCCGGTTGCGGTGAGTACATAGTATGTTTGGCGTTCGTGCGCGTAGCGGAGTTGGCCAATAACGTGGTGTGGGGTGCTGTCGGCCGTGGTTGCGTGTACGGTGGCATTTAGCCAGTCGGGGAGTTGGCTTGGGGGGATGGCGTTGCTCATGGTGTTATTCCTCGGCTAATAGGGCGCCGGCGAAATAGTTGCAGCAAATAAGATAGATCATGCCGCCGCGTTGGCGCCGAAAGATGTTGAGTCCGATACCGATTAGGCACAGTTCGCGCCAGAAGAGTCCGAAAACGGGTTCGCTGACGTGCTCGTCTGTGGCCGGGTGGGTTTCGACAAAGAAACTGAGTTTAAGGCGGGGTTGTGTTTTCATTGTGGCTGATTTTCCTGATTGGTTAGGTGTGGGAATTGTTCTGCCAGGCGGGGTAATTGTTGGATTAGCTCGGCCAGGCGTTGGGCAATATCTTCGAGTGATTCGCGGGTAGCGTTGGGGATGTTGTAATAGACGGCCTCCTGTGTGCTGGTTAGGCGCTGGATCAGGTCGTTTATGGCGCGGTTGATGTGGGCGGGTGTCATGGTGTTGGCGGCCGGCCGGCCAGGGTGTGGGCCTGGCCGGCCGGATTGGGTTTAGCGGTAGGTGATGTATCCGTAGGTGGCTAGCGCGCTGCCGGCAATTATCCAGATAAACAGCGCCCACCAGATGATGTTGTAGGCGACGTCTTGTAGGCGGGTGTAACGCTGACTACTGGCCGGTGTTACGGTCGCGGGCGCGGTGGGCGGCGACACGGCAAGCGACGGCGCAGTATTGGCGTGTCCCATGGCGGCCAGGTTCAATACGGCGGCCGCAGTTGGCGCAGAATCGTGCCGGGTGTCGTCGCGGTGTGCGGGGCGTCGGCGCTGGTGTAGGTTCACAGGTCGTTTCATGGTTGGGTCTCGGTGATGGGGTGTGATTTTGGGTTAGGGTTGGTTGGCTATTTGTCGGTTGGACGAAAAAGCCGGGTGAGCGCTGCTTCCTCTTCGAGCGCAGTCATCATTTCATCGGCCATTTGTTTTTGCAGCGCGCCTTTTCGGGCCTCGTAGGCTTGGCTTTCCTGGAAGTCTGCCAGGGCATTGTTAAAGAGTTGGGCGGTTTCGGCGTTGAGTTTTAGTCGATTCCAGATGCTTGGATGGGCCAGCAGGAAAAGGATGTGTAGGGCTAGATTCAGAATGATGCCGGTCTCTAACACAATTCCGGCTGTGCGGGGGCCCAAGAGATCCGGGTCTATGCCGCCGATTTTTAAGCCGCTAATGGTGACGATTAGCAAGAAGGTGAAGGTTAGGCCGCCGGCGCTGATCCCGACCAGTAGCCAGGATGTAGAGAGGTAAATCAGGGCGGCTAGCCAGAAGATTAAGCTGCCTTCGTAGAAACTGAGGGCGGCCAGAGAGGTGAGGGGGGTGAGGTTGCCGGCCTGAGTCAGCATTTGATAAGACATGCTGGCGGTTACGAGTATGCCGACGGCGAGTAGGGTTAAGCCAATGCCGGCGACGATAATTTTGGCTAGCGGCTGCCGGGGGCGTTTGGTGCGTGTGGTTGGTTCGGTTTGCATGGTATCCTCTTGTGTTATGATTGGTTTCGGTTTGGTTTTTGTGGTTGCCCGGCCGTTGCAGTGGTGTGCAGCGGCCGGGTTTTTTCGTGTGAGTTACTCAGTATTATTGCGCTGTGTCGTTGGCCTCCTGTGGCGTGTCGGCGGCGTTTTGTAGCTGCCGGCTGGCATATTTGGGGGGTATGTACTGAACGGTGTCTTGCTGGGCTTGGGCGGCGGCGAGTGCTTGGCGGTATAGGGACTGGTCGGTGTTGCCGGCGGCGCGTAGCCATGACCAAACGGTTATACTGCCGAAAATTAGCGAGACGATGATGAGGGCGTGTAGGGGGTTCATTGTGGCTCCTGGGAGAATACGATTGGTGTCATGGCTGGTTCTTCTTTTCCTGCTTGCAAATTGGGCATAGTTGGGCGCTTTTGTGGTATCGCTTTAAGCGGCGTTCTTCGGTGCGGGGCTGGTTGGGCCAGGTGCGGGCCAGGAGAAAGTCGCTGTGTTGGGTCTGGCATAGGTGGGCGGTGATGCGTGCGCCAGCGCCGGCGCGGTGCTGGGCCAGGCGGTCCGAAAGTTGGTCGTTTGTGCGGCAATAGCCTATGTAATGGCTTGCTTTATGATTGGCGTTGCCGACGGGGGTGTTAAAGTGGAGTAGGTATACCATGGGGGCCTTTAGCGCGTCCGGCTTGTTTCGCGGGTGGTGTTAGTTTCGCCAGGGGTGGCCGGGGTTCAGTCCGATGGCGTATAGCATGAGGGCTAGGTAGGCAAGGCCTAGCAGGATTATGCTTAGGGTCGCCAGGCGGTTGGTTAGGGTAGGGTGATTTTTGAAAAATTTGAACATGTTATCTCCATTGATCTATATATCTCTTTATATACGCCAGGTCTCTCGACTAAACCACTACGATTTTCGTAGTGGTTCACTACGATTTTCGTGGTGGTTCACTACGATTTTCGTAGTGGTTGTTATAAACCACTACGATTTTCGTAGTGGTTATCCACAGTTAGGGCGGTTTATCAACAGGCTCGTCGTGCCAGCGTAGGGCATATTGGAATTGCTGCGATCCGACGGGCTTGCGCTTGATCCAGCCGTTGTGGCGGGCTTCGGTGATGGCATTTTGCAGCGTGGTGGGGCTACTTATGCCGGTGCGTTGGTGCAAGGTATTGTGTGACGCTTGCCACCACTCCGACCAGTTCCCCTTCTTGTCTCGAATGCCGATAGTGTTGCGGATGATGACTGCGACCAGAGCGACGGCGGCGGGGGTGGCGTTGGGTACGATGGTGTCGAAAAAGAAGTCTGGCGTTTGCGTCCAGTTTTGACGAATGTCGGGAAAGCCGGGTAGGGGCGGTTGGCTGGGGGGCCTGGGCGGTGGGGTTCCGGCGGGCGTGGTGATGCGGGTTAGGGTGGGGCGCGGGCCGCGCCAGGCTCGGCGGAGGAAGGTTTCGGCTTCCTCGGCTATATCGGCGGGTATCCAGAGCGTGGCGCTGCCGTCTGGGGCGGGGGTGCATTGGGCGAGTAGGTTCAGGGTTGTGTGTAGGCCGCGCGCGCGGGTCTCTTCGAGAAATTGCTGCCAGGTATCGGCGAATTGTGGCATAGTCGGTCTTGGAGGTTGTGTATGCTTAGTGAATTGTTGGCGTTGTTTTTGGAGTCGCTGCGGGGTCAGAGTCGGGCTAATTTGCGGCTCTATCGGCAGCGGTTGGCGGTGTTTGTGGCGTTGTATGGGTCGCTGTCGCCGGCGGCGTTGTCGCCTGGGTTGGTCAATGCCTGGTATCGGCAAGTTGACGATGGGCGGCGGGGTCCGGCGACGTTGGCCGGGTATCGCCAGGCGGTGAAAGCGTTCACGGCCTGGATGTTGCGAGAAGGCTTGTTAACGATTGATCCGGCGCGCCATTTGCGGGCGGGCCGGTACATTTCAACTCGGCCGCGCGTGCCGTCTGATTTAGACATGTCGGCGGCGTTGCGTGTGGCGGGTGAGTGGTTGACCGGGTCAGCGTTGCAGCGGCGTGATGCGGCGCTGTTTATGTTGGCGGTGGAGACGGGCGGCCGGGTGGGGGGGCTGTGCGCGTTGCGGTTGGTTGCGGTGCACTTGGCCCTGGCCCAGCCTGACCAGAACGGGGTCTATGCGGTAGTGACGGCGAGTAAGGGTAGGGACGTCCTGTTGGAGTTTACCTACATTTCGGCGCGGGCGGTGCTGGCCTGGTTGGAGATGCGGCCGGGCCTGAGCAGCTCGGGTCGGCTGTTTTGTTCGTTAAGTTCTCCGTTTGGGGCTATGTCGTCTGAACTAGCCTGTCGGGGATACGAGCGTATTAGCCGGGCGGCCGGGGTGCCGACTATTACCAGTCATGCGCTGCGGCATAGGGTAGGGACGTTGTACACGCAGGTCTACGATCCCAAAGTGGCGGCGCTAAAGTTGGGCCATGCTGACGCAGCAACTACGGCGGCGACGGCGATTGCCTATTATTACCGGCCGGATCGGGGCGTGGTGAGTGCGGCGACGGCGGCGTTAGCGCCGGGCCGGGAACAAACGATACATAATCGTTTGCCTGTGTTGGTGACGCCAAACGACTCTTAATCGTCTGGTTGAAGGTTCAAATCCTTCCGGGGTCATCCTTTGCAGCCATTGGTTAGCTATGTGGTTGTTAAGGTGCGGTTGGGAGTGCGGCCGGGCCGGGAAGCTGGGGCCGCACTCCTATTTTTGGGTAGGGGGTGGCGCGTTGTTGGTCTTGATCGCCGCCTCAAGGTATTGGCGCGCAAGGGTGGCCGCTGGTTTGCCCTGGGCGGCGGCTTGCGTTCTCAGTTTGGCGTAATCCTGCCGGCTGAGGGTGATTAGGAACCGAATGGAACTTTTACTAATCATGCTGTTAGGTTATCACGGTGATAACACCACGTCAAGGGATTGGCGGAAAATAGGGCGAAAGTCATAGGGGGATATGGCGGGGGGTAGATATGCAAAGGCCGCAGAACCCTGGTTGTATCTGCGGCCTTGCGCTAAGGAGAATGTGCCAGTGCGATGGCGTTAGGCAGTGGTGATTATCATGCGCTTTTGTGGATTGTCAAACGTGAGGGGAGCCGGCGATTGGGGAGCAATCGCCGGCCAAACTGCGGGGAAACTCAGGCATTCTCTGGGGTAAAAGGAGGATCGTGCTTAGTGTGGCGCGTTTTGCGCGTTTAGGCAATCAGGCGGCGCGGCGAAAATAGAGGGTAAATGTGCGCGTGGCTCCCTGGTTGACGTTGACGCCTGATCCGTTGTGGCTCCAAAGTTTCAGGTACAAGATGCCGGCGGTTAGCTGTGGGTTTAGGTTCAGGTGGTAGGGGGGTGTGTTGGCGGCGAATTGGGGGAAGTCCAGGTAGACATCGCTCTGGGTGGTGGATAAATAGTAGCCGGTGACAACATAGGTGTCGTTGTCGGGGCTGGTCTTCAGGGCCAGGTCGGCGGATGTCCAGGCGCTGCCGTGTAGGGTGATGCCGGTTAGGATCATGCCTTCTGTGGCTATGGCGGCGGATAGGGCCTGGCCGCTGGCGATTGTGGCGGTGAGGGTTCGCGCTTCGGGGGCTATGGTGGGGATGTTGATGCTCATGAGGGGCCTCCTATGGGCGACGAAGGGTGAGGGTTAGGGTGCGGGCGGCGGTTTGGGTGACGTCGTGGGCGGCGGCGTCGCGTTTGGCCCTGATGGCAAGCTCTATGTGGCTATTGGCGACCATCATGATGAATCGCCCGGCTCCGAGCATGTCTCGCAACGCCTGAACAGCTTGCGCGGCAAGGTGCTGCGCCTCAACCCGGACGGCACAATCCCCACCGATAACCCATTCTATGACGGCCCTGGCCCTAACAAGGATGCCATCTGGACGCTAGGCGTGCGCAACCCCTTCCGCATAACCTTTCACCCGCAGACGGGCGGCCTATACATTGGCGATGTTGGCGGTAATATCAATGAGACTTCCGTCGAAGAAGTGAACCTGGGACAACCCGGCGCTAATTATGGATGGCCTATCTGCGAAGGCAGTTGTGATTGGCCTAATCTAACCGACCCATTATTCAGCTATAGCCATAATGGCCGTGACGCCTCCATCACCGGCGGCGCGTTCTATTACGGTTCGCAATTCCCCTCTCTTTTCCAAGGCGCGTACTTCTATGCCGATTATGCCCAGAACTGGATCCGCTATCTGACATTCGACCAGGGGCAGCCAACAAGCCATTATTTTGAGCCGGAAGATGGGGCGTTGGATGGTGACTATGGGGAAATCGTAGAGATTGTTATAGGGCCGGATGGGGCGCTCTATTATGTAGACCTGGGGCGGTCGTGGGACGGCACCCTCCGTCCTGGCACGATTCACAAGGTTACTTTCGACGCCACGAATTTGCCGCCCGTGATCACGCAGGCTGAAGCCGCTCCCACCAGCGCCCCCTTACCTCCGCTCGCCGTTCATTTCAGCGGCGCGGCGACGGATCCGGAGGGGCAGGCGGTTAGCTATGCCTGGCAGTTTGGCGATGGCACAAGCGGCGAGGGCGCGACTCCCGTGCACACCTACACCCAGAAAGGGAGCTATTCAGCCCGGCTGATTGTGAGTGATGGGGCGCATCAAGTCTTCTCTGACCTCATTCAAATTACCGTGGGTGTCCCGCCTGAAGCTTCGATTGATGCGCCGCAAGACGGTATGACCTTCCGCGCCGGGGATATTATTCCCTATATGGGTTCCGCCACGGATGAAGACGGCCAACTGACGCCGAGTAATTTCGGTTGGTCGGTCGTTTTCCATCATGAGGATCACGTTCACCCGGTGTCGGGGATTATTACCGGCACGGTGTCGGGTCAACTGGAGATTCCAGTTACCGGTCACGACTTCAGCGGCAACACCTCCTACGAAGTGTTGCTGACGGTGACGGACAGCGATGGGATTCAAGACACGACCTCGGTGCATCTGTTCCCGGAGAAAGTCAATCTGACGTTGGATACGCAGCCGGCCGGTTTAAGTCTCAGTTTCGACTTCCTGACGTTAGGCACGCCGTTTATCCGCGATACGGTCATTGATTTCCAGCATACGCTGTTGGCGCCCTGGGTTCAGGATTTGAATGGGCATTCCTATGCCTTTCAAGCCTGGTCCGACGGCGGGGCTGCGCAGCACACGATTGTTGTGCCGCCGGGCGGGGCGGCCTATACGGCGTCTTATTGTCAAAGCATCGTCAACGACGGCAGTTTTGAAGGGGCCGGTTGGGGGGAGCAGAGCCGTCAGCAACAGCCTCTGATCTGCGCGGAATATGATTGCGGCGAAGCGCCGGCGGCGCATACCGGCGACTATCTGGTGTCGTTAGGCCGGGTTACGAATGATGTGGCTTATGTCTATCAATCCATCTCTGTGCCGGCCACGCCACATCCAACCCTCAAGTTTTGGTCCTGGGTTGACTCGCCGGCTGCCTGCGGCAACGACCTGTTCAAGGTTCTTTTTGCCACACGTGCGCGGTTGAAGACCATCTTCTCGGCGAAGCTGTGTGGCGTGTCGGATAGCGGTTGGACGGAACATAGCGTTGACCTGAGCGCCGTGGCCGGCAAGACAGGCTCGCTGGATTTGTGGTTGAAGAACGATACGGCTAATCTGACCCGGTTATTCCTGGATGATGTGAGCCTGTGTACAGCCCCGTAGGGCAAGGATAGTTTGAGAGAACGACACAGGGCGTTGGAGAGTATCCAACGCCCTGTATGTTTTCAGGATGGGGGAGAGATGGGGTTTATTTCGGCCGAAATTCCGCCTCAATCTCCGCATACGGCCGATAGCGCGCATCGCGTGGCGACACAAT
>JAYRVN010000276.1:0-3322 GCA_041918535.1 Chloroflexota bacterium | reverse complement strand
CCCAGACTGCCCCCTTGGTTATAGCTGCTCTCTGTCATGCTTGTCCCTCAGCGCATTGTGCGCGGCTCACATGCCCAGGCCGCCGTCCACACGAATGATTTCACCCGTAATATAAGCTGCCTGATCCGAAGCCAGAAAAACGGCTAGATGGGCCACATCCTCCACACTGCCGAGCCGGCCCAACGGAATCCAGTCCATAATCTTATTGATCAGGTTCGGGGATAAATCGGCCGTTAAATCGGTGGGGATGATCCCCGGCGCAATGGCGTTGACCGTGATCTGGCGCGACCCAAGCTCACGCGCCAACGATTTGGTCAGGCCGTGCAAGGCTGCTTTGGAAGCAGAATAATTGGCCTGGCCGGCCTGTCCGTTCAAGCCGGATACGGACGAGATATTGATAATGCGTCCGCCATGCTTGCGGCGCATCATCGGCCGCAGCACCGCCTTGCAGCAATTGAAGGCGCTTTTCAGATTGGTCTGAATCACGACATCCCATTGCTCTTCGTTCATCATCGCCAGGAGCATGTCGCGGGTCGTGCCGGCATTGTTGACGAGAATATCTACCTGGCCGAACGCGGCGACGGCGGCTTTGATCAACTCATTGGCTGCCTGAAAATCGCTGACGTCCGCTTGAACGGCCAGCGCTTCCCCGCCCTGGCTTTGAATGGCAGCGACAACCTCTTGGGCGGCTTCCGCCTGACTGCGATAGTTCACCACCACTTTAGCGCCGGCGGCGGCCAGGGCCAGGGCAATAGCCCGACCAATGCCGCGTGAAGCGCCTGTGACAACCGCTACTTTGCCTGCTAACATGGGTTTCTCTGTCAATGTGGACGCGTTCTGCCGCTACACGTCAAAGGTTTGGCGGGTGACATAACTGTCAATGCGCCGCATCAGTTTGGTTAGGACATCGCCGGGGCCGACTTCGATGAAAGTGGTCACGCCGCGCTGGAGCAAATAGCGCATGGCGTCGGCCCAGCGCACCGGTGATGTCAGTTGCAATTCGAGTTCGGCGCGGATGCGGCGTGGGGCGGCTAACGGCTCGGCGTGGAGGTTGCTGATGATGGGCACACGGGGGGTATTGATGGGTGTATCGCGAATGGCGGCGGCAAATTCGGCCGAAATTGACGCCATCAACGGCGAATGGGCCGCAATCGTAATCGGCAAACGCATCACCTTGCGCGCGCCCGCCGCTTCTACCAAAGCGATAGCGGCCTCCAAACCGGCGCTGTCCCCGGAAATCACCACCTGCTGCGGGCAATTGTCATTGGCAACGCGGATGGCCCGGCCCGTTTGCGCTTCAGCCGTCGCACAGGCCATTTCCACAGCCGCCACATCCAACCCCAGCACGGCCGCCATCCCCCCTGGCGCGATCTCGCCGGCGTGTTTCATCAATTCCCCACGCCGCCGCGCCAGCCGCAGCCCGTCTTCAAAACTCAGGCTGCCCGCCGCCGCCAACGCGGTCAGCTCCCCCAGGCTGTGGCCGGCCAAATAATCGGCGCGCGGCCAATCGCTCTCCCCGATCACCCGCCACGCCGCCAGACTGGTCACATAAACGGCTACTTGTTGGTAAGCCGTATCCGTTAGGACATCTTCAGGCCCGTTGAAGCAAATCTGGCTGAGGGGATAACTTAGCAGACGGTCGGCTTCGTCGAACAACGCCCGCGCCGCAGGCTGATGTGCATACAGCTCGCGGCCCATGCCGACAAACTGCGATCCCTGCCCTGGGAAAAGATACGCTGCGCTCATAAGTCTGCTGCGGTGAACTGGTAAGCTGCGAACAAACTACCGGGGTCGGGCCGCTAACCCCTGGCAAACCCAAGCCGGCTCTCCGGCTGCTGTTTCACCGGCCCGCTTAAACGCGCCCACAGGCCGGTCAGCCCAACGTCAAGAGCATCCATCGAAAGCCGTGTGCATACGGCCCTTGGCTTACTCCTCTACAGGCTCCGGCAGAATTTGTCGGCTGCGATAGGTGTTGCAACTGGAACACATGGTATGCGCCAATTTTGGCTCACCGCATTTCTCACAGGCGACTAACAATGACCGTGTAATGGCATCATGCGCGCGGCGTTGGTTACGGCGGGTTCTGGAAATTTTACGCTTTGGGACAGCACCCATATCAATACCCTCAGGTGAAGTGCAGAATGTGTCGAAAAAGAGCACGGCTTCACGCCGCGACCAACCATTATAGCTCGCCTGCCGCCGGAGTCAAGCGAATTTCGGGACCGTTTCAAAGTCTCATGGCCCTAGGCGCCTCAATCTGACCGCAACTGCCCGGGCGGCAGGCAAATGCTGGGCAAGTCGGGCGCGCGCCTGCGCCTAGCCGCGCGCGCCACGACGCGTTGGCTCTAAGAAACCTCGCCGGATTCAGGCCTCAGTTTGGGGCTGGCGGCCAGAAAAGTCGTCAGCATTTCCACGGGGACGGGGAAGATAGTGGTCGTGTTATTTTCCACGCCGATTTCAACCAATGTTTGTAGATAGCGCAAGGTCATGGCGCCCGGCTCCGAACCGATGCGCTTGGCGGCCTGGGCCAACTGTTCAGACGCCTGCAACTCGCCTTCCGCATGAATGATCTTGGCCCGGCGTTCACGCTCGGCTTCGGCCTGACGGGCCATGGCGCGCACCATCTGGGAGTTAAGCTCCACGTCTTTGACTTCGACAATGCTCACTTTGACTCCCCAGGGTTCGGTGGCTTCGTCAATGATCTTTTGCAGGCGGTGGTTGATTTGCTCCCGATCTTGCAGCAACTGGTCTAGCGAAGATTGACCGATGACGTTGCGCAGGCTGGTTTGGGCGATTTGCCAGGTGGCGCGCCGAAAATCCTCGATCTGAACCACGGCGTCTACCGCGTTGACGACGCGGAAATAGGCGACGGCATTGACTTTGACGGTGACGTTATCCTGCGTAATAGCTTCTTGCGCGGGCACATCCAGGGTCACCGTGCGCAGGTCTACCTTAATCATGCGATCAACGATGGGGATGAGCAGGAACAAGCCCGGCCCTTTAGCGCCTTCCAACACTTTGCCCAGGCGGAAGATGACGGCCCGCTCATACTCCTTGACGACCCGAATCGCTGTGGCGAGGATGGCTAGGACGCCGATGAGGACGAGGAAAAGCACAGGCGCGATGGTATCCATGGGAAGACCTCCTATATTGGGCCAAGCTAAGCAGCCCGATTCGCATTAACAACCTGTGGGGATGATAGCGCCACCGGCGGCTGAAGGCAAGCGCGGCGAGGTTCTGCGCGGCGCGAAGGCGCTTGACAGGCCCCACGCCTCACTGTAAACTGAGCGCAATGGTAAACAAGGCGGGTGTAGCGGTTGAT
>JAYRVN010000275.1:0-14447 GCA_041918535.1 Chloroflexota bacterium | reverse complement strand
TTCGATGGGGAGTTCCGCCCAGTGGTCGCCGCCGTTGGTGGAGCGCAGTAGCCGGCCGAAGCCGGTCAGGTAGATGGTCTGGTCGTGGGCATAGTCGGGCGAGAGGTAGATGTGATAAATTTCGGCCGAATCCGGCGTCCCCTCACTGGCCTCGCCCCAATTCTCGCCGCCATCCGTTGAACGCCAAACGTGCGTCTCGCCCACGGCAAAAACCACCAGCCGGTCCCAACTGTCACGCCCCGCGGCCAGATCGTACACCCGGGCGTCATCGTCTTGAAAAACGCGCTGCCAGGTGGCTGCGCCGTCTTGCGAGCGGTATATCTCGCCGGATAGGCCGCAACTGAGGAAGAGGCTGGGATGGATGCCGGGGTCCGGGTCTATGGCCAAAGCGCATGGCCCTGGCGTGTTCGGCCGATATGGGGTCGGATAGAGCGGTTGCCAAGTGTCCCCGCGATCCGTTGAGCGCCATAGCATTTGCTCGGTCGCCATGTAGAGGGTGCTATCGGTCAGGTAATGCGGCGAACGCCAAAGACGCGTGGGGCCGGACGGCCAGATTTCTTGCCAGATGGGTTCGGCGGCCAGGGCCGAAGTCGGGCCGGCCGGTGTGGACGTCAGGAGGCCCAGCGGCGCAATCAAGGCGAACGCCAGGAACAAGGTGGTCAAAAGGCGTTGGAAGTGTGGCATATTTCCCCGGGGTGAAGCCGGTTGCGGAACGCGCAGGCGCGCTGCAGCGGGCCAGACGTCCACCGATTTCGCGCCGCGCGCCGACCCCGTGATAGGGTTGGGCTACCTACCCCTCTTTAGCTTACACCCATTCAGCCGGGTTGGGAAGTGGTCAATCTGCGGCTCTGCGGCAGCTTTGCGGTGAATGGGAAGCGATTCGGCCGAAACGGATGCCTGTCGCCGACGTCGCTCAATCCACACGCCGGATGTGTGCGCCCAGGCTGGTTAGCTTATCTTCAATCCGTTCGTAACCCCGGTCGATTTGCTGGATATTATCAATCGTACTGACGCCATTGGCGCATAAAGCCGCCAACACCATGGCCATGCCGGCGCGAATGTCAGGGCTGGTCACCTGATTGCCGCGCAGCGCGCTGGGGCCTTGCACCAGAACGCGATGGGGATCGCACAAGACGATCTTCGCGCCCATAAAGACCAGTTTGTCTACGAAGAAGAAACGGCTCTCGTACATCCAGTCGTGCAGCAGCACCGAACCGTGCGATTGCGTGGCGATGACGACGGCGATGCTCATCAAATCGGGCGGGAAGCCGGGCCAGGGCATGGGCTTGATCTCCGGAATACGCCCACCTAACGCTTCCTGGATGGTCAGAGGTTGTTGCTCAGGGATGATGACGGCGTCGCCGTCAACTTCCCAAACCACCCCCAGCCGTTCAAAGACCAGGCGGATCATATTCAGATCATCCGGCGACGCCCGCTGAATGCGCACCTGACCGCCGGTGACGGCCGCCGCGCCGATGAAGCTGCCCACTTCTATGAAGTCGGAACCGATGGTATATTCGCCGCCGCTCAAGCTACTCACGCCCTGGATGGTGAGGCGATTGGCCCCGATGCCGTCAATGCGCGCGCCTAACTGGTTGAGAAAGTGGCACAGGTCGCGCACATGGGGTTCGCTGGCGGCATTCTCGATGATGGTTTCACCCGGGGCCAGGACGGCCGCCATGATGGTGTTTTCTGTGGCCGTGACGCTGGCCTCCGTTTGCAACAGACGGCCTGCGCCGCGTAAAGAACGGGCGGTCATGTGAAAGTAGCCATCCGGCGCGATTTCCAGCGTGGCGCCGAGGGCGCGCAAGCCCTGGACGTGGGTGTCAAGCGGGCGTCCGCCGATGACGTCGCCGCCGGGGATGGGCAGTTGGATTTCGCCCAGGCGCGCCAGCATCGGCCCGGAGAAGACGAAGGAAGCGCGAATGCGGCCGGCCAGTTGTGCATCTAGCCGGGTTTTGCGTATCTCTTGGGCATGGATGCGGTAGCTGCCCGCCGCCAGGGGGGTGACGGCCACGCCCAGGTCTTGCAGGATGCTCAGGGTGATGCGGACATCGGCGATGTCGGGCAGGTTGTGCAGGGTGACGGGTTGATCTGTCAGTAAACAGGCGGGTAGCAGTTTCAGGGCGGCGTTCTTGTTGCCGCCGGCAGTGATGACGCCGCGCAACGGATGGCCGCCTTCAATGATGAATTTGCTCATAGGGATGTGTGATCCTTGGGCTTGTCAACACAACGGATGCTCGCCTGACCGGGCCGGTCCAGGGGCGTGTTTATTGACAGGCCCTGGGTTGAGATTCGGCCGAATCCGTTTCGACCGCGCTTGTTCTCTCAGGCTGCATTGTACCTTGCTGCGCCCGAAAACAAAAAAAGCAGAGGGGTAGCCTCTGCCTGATTTCACCTTGAGCCGGACTTGCGCTTAACCCGCCGGTTTCCGCTTGCGCCAGGCGCGCTGAATGCTCACCCCGGCCAGCCCCAACCCCAGCAGCGCCCCGCCTAACCCTAGCGCCGGCGGCCAGGCCAATGCCGCGTTGCCGGCGGTCATCTGCCGCAACGTCACGGCTGTCGGCGCCGGGGTGGGCGGCGGCGGCAATTCGTTGGCGGCGTCTGCCACTTGCAACGTCGGCGGAATGGCCTCACCCAGGCAGCCCAGGCTTTGCCCGAACATCTCGCTGGTCTCAAATGTGGCTGTCACCGCCGGCAACGCATTTTCGCTGCAACCCATGGGCACGGGCGTGATTAAGCCTAGCGTTGCCTGGCCGTCGCCGCCTTGAGCGGCCTGTTGCGCCGCCAGCCAGGCGGCCAGGTCATCCCCGGCCGATCCGTTATCTGTCCAATGAAAGAATCCGACACCGGATACATTCGTCAGTTGGCTGAAAATGGCCTCGGCCGACGGTTGGTTGTTCCAGGTCAGGCTGTTTTCGCTCCAGGCATCCCCGGCGCCGAATAGTTGAATCAACAGGTTGTCAGGTTGGGCGGCGCAGTCGCCAACGGTTGCCAAGTTCAGCCGAGCTTTGTCAATGGGAAAATCGACGGCAGATAGGTCAAACTTGAGATAAGTGATCTTGCTCACCGCCGGGCAGTACTGGCCTAGTCCCTGATCAAATAAGTAGGCCAGTTCAAATTGTAACAACTCGTTCGCCTGGCTGTCATTGGGGTTGAGTAGGTCGGCATAGCTATCTTCGGTAGCCGTAATGTCCGAGATACTGCCGGGTGGAACCAATCCCGCCCAAACATTCCCGTTGGGGGCGAGGGCGAAGAGAAGCATGATGAGAGTCACAGCCAATTTTTGCATCATAGTAGGGTCTATTACCGTTACGGCGAAGCTAACGCAAGTTTAAGCCGCTATTCTTGCATTTCTTCTTACGGCAGCCAAAACTTTCGCGGCGCGTGAACGTAGAGGATAGAAGCGACAGCCCGGTCATTGGAGCATACCTTTTGCCGGATAACCTGAGCGAGGCAGCGATGAAAACATTGAGGGCAGGTCAGACGCTTAATTGGCGGCAATGTGGCTGGTTGAAACGGGAATGGGAGTTGTACCGGGAGGCGGACGGGACGCGTGATAGCCTGGCCTGGCTGCGGCAACCTAGTTTGATGAGTTCGGACGCGGAGATCAGGTGGTCGGAGAACGCCATTGCCGCGCCTTTTCTGACTTTGCGTGTCCGCGGGTTTTTGAATCAACGCCTGGAATTGGTTTCGGCCGATTCCACGCTCCCCTTGCCGTCCGAAAGTAAGTCTAGCCGGAGCGGCGGCCTGACGCTCACCCTAGCGGATGGACGCGTGGTTATCTGGCAGCCAACCAACTTTTGGCGCACCGTTTGGGAACTGCGCGAGGAAGCCGGTCCGCCGGTTATGCAGGCCAGGAGCCTCTCCTGGAAACGCGGCGGCAGCCTGACGCTGACGGCTGATCATCTGCCCCAGGCGGAATTGTGGTTATTGGTGGGCGTGTGTTGGTATCAGATGATCCTCCAGATGCAGCGCGCTGCCGCAGCCGCCGCCGGCGGCGCATAGGCGGCAGCCGGCGCGCTGGGGGAGTGAATTTGTCTGCGGGTAGGGCGTTTGTTATACTTATTGTGAAATAAATCACAAAAGGGCTGTTGCCTGAGAGGTGTTGGCTATGTCCACTGTAGCAGCGATTCGGCCGAAACCCCACTATCCCCCTGGCCCTGTCAGCCATCCTGTCACCGGCATGGCGCGCGAATTTCAGCGCGCCCCCTTGCCCACCCTCTGCCGCCTGCATGACCAATACGGCCATGCCGTGCGTTTCCGCTTCTTCGGTCCTTTCTACGGCTATCTCTTCACCCACCCGGAGCATTACCAGCACATTCTGCAAACCAACAACCCCAACTACACCAAAATGCCCCATCCCACCTTCATCATCATGGAGCCGCTGGCGGGCAAGGGGTTGCTCACCAACGACGGCGAAAGCTGGCTACGGCAGCGCCGCCTGGCCCAACCCGCCTTTCACCGTAAGCAGATCGCCGATTTCGCCGCTGTCATGACGGATTGCGCCGCCGCCATGCTCGACCGTTGGGCGCAGCAATGGCCGGTCAACCCCCGGCTGGATGTGGACAAGGCCATGATGGCCCTGACCCTGCAAATTGTGGGCCAAACGCTCTTCAGCCTGGATTTAACCGCCGAGGCGCGGCGCGTGGGCGAAGCTTTCACCGAGATCAACCGCAGCATCGCCGATCTCTCCGTGCAGCCCTTCTCCATTTACACGGTGCGCCTGCCTTTTTGGCCGAGCACCCGCCGCTATCGGCGTCAGGTGGCGATTCTGGACGAGGTGATCAACCGGATTATTGCCGAACGGCGCGCGCAGCCCCCGACCCAGGCGGATTTGCTGGGGATGCTCATGGCGGCCCGCGATGAGGCCACCGGGGCCGGCATGGATGATAAGCAGTTGCGTGACGAGGTGGGTACGTTGCTGGTGGCGGGGCACGAAACCACCGCTAATCTGTTGACTTGGGCCTTCAGCGCTCTGGACGCCAACCCGGCTGTGCGCCACAAGCTCCTCGCCGAGCTGGATGCCGTGTTGGGCGGGCGTATCCCGACCGTGGCGGATGTCCCTAACCTGCCTTACACGCGCCTGGTGCTGGACGAAACGTTGCGCCTCTATCCGCCGGCTTACGCCATGGCGCGCTGGGGCAACGCGCCCGACCGTGTGGGGGATTACGACATCCCGGCTAACGCGGCCATCACCTTGACCGTTTTCTACACCCATCGCTCGCCCGACTTCTGGGAGAACCCCCTGGTTTTCGACCCGGAGCGTTTCACCCCGGAAAGGAGCGCGGATCGGCCGAAACTGGCCTATCTTCCCTTTGGCGCCGGCCCGCGCCAATGCATCGGCAAAGATTTCGCCCTGCTGGAAGCGACACTCTTGTTGGCGATGATTGCCCAACGCTTTGAGTTACAGGTCGCGCCGGGCCACCTGGTGGAGCTGGACCCGCAGATCACATTGCGGCCGAAGAACGGCCTGCCCGTCATCCTGCGGCCCCGCTGACGCGCTGGCATAAGACCAAAACAAATCGTACGTTTGTGTTACTTGTAGACCACAAACATGAACCAGCAACAACAAGGTGGTAGGTCTCTGATTGACTGACGGACTTGATCTTCTCCTGTTTGAAAGCCATATATGGTAGCTTGCTATTACCAGAAGTCCCATATGTAGTGATAGGTTCTTGCTCAAACCAACCGTAAATAAGATTTGTCGGTCAACCATCTCCTTAACACATTTCGTTAAGCTCCAAGATTCGTGTTATTACCTACCAAAATTCTGATTTCGAGATGAAATAACGAAAAAGATTGAAAACCATGGATTTTACATAGGCTTTGTGCATTGAAACATTGCTTGCGCTGATTTCCGAGCCCACAAGGACAATACTCGAAACTCGGAGGGAGTCATCGGCTCTCAGCTCATTCTCTAACGCTTTAGCCAAGCGAATCAGATGAAAAGTAGAAGATACAATGAATATATTGCCGCCCTCCTGAAGTCGACTTCGACTCATCTCAAGTATTCGCTTGATGTTTTCCACGCTTGTTTTTGACGCATCTTCAGTTAACAGCCGAATATTGAGCAATCGTCGGAAATCACTTGCTTGTTGTCTGCGGGCCCATAAATCCCAGAACCACATTTGCATGGTCTTTGACTCATTTAAGATTGAGGGGGGAACGCCCGCTCTTAGACCTGGGTTCTTGCCAGAAAAAAAGAGTTGCACTGGTTTTCCAATTGACACAAGTTTGTAGCAAACCTCCTCAGTTGCGCGAACTCGGCTCATCAGTAATTCGTCTGTTTGACAGCCAGGAGCTAATACGAGGCAATGTATAGCCTCATTGGCAGTTTGGAGTACATCATTAATGTCAACAATGTCGAAGCCTTCATTCTCGAGCATGGCTTCGCAGCAGCGCAAACATTTCTCCACAAAAGCATTGCGTTCGAGGGTTTCGGTGATAAAGAGTCTATAGACAAGGGCTGCTAAAAGGTCTGCAATGGCAATCGGTTTGTCTTCTGTAGCTTTTTTGATTTGATCCCGCTGGTCAGGGTCAATTGCGCGCGTAAACTGTAGGAATTCGATATATGGTTCCAGATTAATCCTTTCATACGATGAACGATCATCACATTCTCCCATCCGTTTTACTCTGTAACGATACATTTCAGGCCTACTTTGTGAATAAATTGAGGCTAAACGATCGAGGTACTGTCAATGGGTCACCCTTTGGACGTAAGAGCTGGGCCCATTAGAAGGTGTGTGAGCTAGCTAAATGATGCGCGTCGGGAGTACGAGCCCTTGCTCGGACGACATTAAACGACATATTCAGGGCCGATGACAGGTCATGAAGAGCGTGCTAAAGTTGCTGACTAGGTAGCCAACAGCATTGCCACCGTACTTCTTTGCTATATGGGCTGCTGCCCCTGACAACTTGTGGATAGTAAATGCGTCTGCATCCTTGATAACGCTGATTGCGTCTGACATTGCAATCGAATTGTGTTGATCAAATGTCTGTGATCGGTAACTACTAAAGAAAATAGGACCAACGGTGTTGACGATATGATCTCTCAACTGTCGGCCTAGTTGCGAGCCTTGGCCCGCGATACTTGATCGTACAAGAGCGAAAGAAACCCCTTTCCCTTGATGCTTTTCAAGAACATAATTGTAGCCAGACACACTTGCTCTTTGATGAAGGTTCAAGCCACGAAACGCCGGTTTGACAAAACTCAAATCATATTCGCTAACAACCCGTCCATCATCTTGCCCACACATTGCATTTGCAATATCACCAAAACTAGAAACTGCGATTCGTTGTCTAGTATTGTCAACAACAAAGTACTGCTGGTTCGCAATAAGCTCTCTTTGATAAAACTTCAGGGTAAACACAGACAAGATATCGTCACCTTGAAGGCCAACAAACACGGCACCACCGCGATCCGAAGTGCCCGCAACCACATCATCATAACCATGTGACATAACCTCGAACATGCGGTTCACCCAGTTCTCACGCCATTCAAAGTTCGTGACGAATTCCATTGCCAATAGCCGAAGAGCTTTCCCAATAACAACGCGATCGGTGTTTGGTACGAGCAAACGAATTTCCACAGGTTGTTGTATCATGGGCGTTTTCCCCATAAAGAAATCGATGAGCCTGCTTGATATGCAAGAGCATACCCAATCCAAAACCAGAATTTAATCCGCTCAAGAATACTCTCGGGGAAATAGTGGCCGCTACGCATTCGTGGTCGCATGGCAAGGTATGTTGCTTTTCGGTCGATGTTTATTCGTTCGATCTGTTTGGGACTAGCCTTGAGCTCGGTGGAGCGCAGTTTATGCGTCAAAAGCAACTCGGTATCCGCTGTTTCCTTGGCATAATGGTCTGCATTTATCAGCGCATGAGCGAGCCATGAAAGGCCTAAGTTGACATCTGAAACTCTTACTTGTTCATACACAGGAAAATCGTCATTCGAGACATTGTGGCGGAATGGATTGGCAAAAGCTATCCCTGCGATACTAGGAGTCACACTGAATGAAGTGAATACGCTTCCGTCGCACATTCCACCGCTAATGGAGTGCTGATAAGAGCCTCCAATTTTAGTAATAGAGCGTAGCAGGATGTGTTCGGCTAAGTTAGGGCCTACATTCTCTTGGCCATGCAACATCCAGTCGTCAGAAATTCTTAAGGCGGGCCCTCCGTCGTCTCTTGGGAACGGCAAGTTGTATTTCTTGCAGGCAGTCAATAATGAGTCTTTCATTGTAGTTGGGCCAACCTCAAGAATGAATATGATCCATTCTGATTTGATTTTCCCTATCGATGGGATACCTTCCAAAATTACGCCAGTTGCAGATAATTGTTTTATCTCCTCAATGGCACCGAACATAAATGTGATGTCATACTCAACGTCGGTTGTGGCCAGCACTCTCTCGAGTGCGGCCAGGCTTAAGGCGCAATTGATGAGATTGTCTGCTGCGATTAGTGACACAAATTCATTGTCGATTCTGAGAGGTAATCTCCATAGGACATGACAATTCTTTGGGATTGAAAATGACGCATTGACTTTAGGAAATCTCGTCCCAGTAGTTCTTCTTAGCTCAGCAGAGCCTAGTTCGCTGCCACGTGAATCATATAGGGTGACTGGAATGGACCATTCGTCGCAACCAAGTGAGACATCAATTTGTGCAGTACTTATCAAGCCAAACGGGACTGCTTCATTTTCTGCGCGCGTAATAAATAAGGGATGGTCAAGATGCGCGGAAACCAGGATTGGGTGAGTCGCCGTTCCGGATATAACTCGTGCGAAAACACCTAGGTGATTCCTCGTCACTTGGATACTATCATGAAATACCTCATTTAGCTCATGTAGTAACCTTTCAACGCGGGCAACTATTGCGTTCGGAAGATAGGGAGCATTTGGAACGCAGGCTAGTTGTTGTGCAAAGTAAGTCAATCTTTCATCAAGCATAGCATCAAGTGTACTCTTTGCCAGGGGTAATGCCAAGGCTCATGTTCAGAACAAATGCGAACGGACAATTACAACCCACCTAATTCTAGCTGAGAAAGGCGATTTCTCGCAGGAAAACTGCGATCTGGCGGAAGAACGCCTCCCGATCCAGATGCAAGACATGGCTGCCGGGGAACCAATACAGGCGGCAGCGTTCCCAATGATCCCACAGCAGCCGCGTTTGTTTGGGCGGAGCCAGCCGGTCGCCCACGCCGCCGATGATCATCAGGCGGTCGGTGGGGATAACCGGCTGATAGGTCAGCGCGCAATGCACCGCCATATAGCGGCGCAAATCTCGGACGGATAGCCCCAGGGTGGTTAGCATCGGCCGAATCAACCAATCCATCGGCGTCCACTCCAGGGCCAGATCGGCCAGCGTCACCACCGGCACGTTCGGGATGGCGAATTGCAGGCGCGGCTCCACCGAAGCCAACAGCGCCGCCGTGTACCCCCCCAGGCTGATCCCCGTCACGCCCACCTCCGGCGTGCCCATGTCGCGCAGCAGATAGTTCAGGAAGACCCGGAAATCATACACCGCCTGGGCAAAGGCTTCGTTGATGTGCGCCAGGCCGCCGGCGAAGAAGCCATGGCCGCTAAAAGGAGAAAAGCGCGTCTGGCGCGGTCCGTGGAAAGGCAGGGTGAAGAGCAGCACGTCGCAGCCGAGGTGCTCATAAAACCAGCGGATCGAGAACAACCATTCATTCAACCAATAGGGGTCAGCGCCAAAGCCGTGAATGGCGATCACCGTAGGGCGCGGCCCCTGGTCGTGTCGCCAATAGCGCGCGTGCGCCACCCGATTGGCCCAATGGCGATGATAGCTATCCCGCATGGCCGGGTGGACGGTGCGGAAAGGGCTGAGAAAGCTCAGGTCTTCGCACGTGCCGCCGGGCGGCCTGAACGCCGGAGAACGCGGCGTGTCCCGCCGGATGTAAACGTCGTCGGGCGGCGGCGTGAAAAAACGGTTGGGATTGTCGGGGTCAATGTACCCCTCATACAAGGCGCGGTAGCCCAACTGCTCACGCAGGACGACCGGGTTGAAGCCCACCGGATAGGCCAGGGTGGTGAGCAAGGTGGCCGCCCCGCGCACGATGAGGGTGTCTAAAATTGCCGTCGGTTGCACACGCGCGCGATCCTGCCGGGTGAGGGTGAAATGGACGTCCCGGCGGTAGAAGTCCAGGGCCAACTCATCCCACCACGGCTCAGCATGGGTGAGTAGCGGCAGTTCAGCGTAGCCGTCATGCATAATCGGGGATAGGATAGCGCGCGTGCTCATAAGCTCCTCCGTAGCGGATTGGGCGGCGCAGCGACGCCGGTCGCCGGAACCCTGTCTGGGTATGGGGGTTCATTATAGACGAAAAGCGTTGTAGCGGAAAACCGCTATAATAGGCGCTGGGTGAAGGCGGATTTGGCCGCCGACGCCTAGATTGAATGGATGAGGAGGCAGTATGAGCCAGGCCACCAACCCCCGCGCCGCCCTGGAGGCGCGCGTCGCCAATCTCAAATTGGACGATCTCATCAATCGTTCTTCCGCAGAACTGGAAATGCTCTTTCGGCTGGGGACGACCCCGACCCTGCGCGAGTTGAGCGGTCAGGCCAACGGGCGGGTGTTGGCCGGTCAGATTCCCCTCTTCCTCACCCGCCGGGACGGCCTCTATTTGCTCAACCTGGCCTGGTTGCCCTGGAAGGGCAAGATGTTTACGCCCGCCGGCGATGAGCAAGGTTGGGGCTATAATCGCGTGGGCTTCGGCGCTTTGGAAACGCGCCTGTTTCGCTTTGCCACGTCTATCGAATCGCCCTTGCTGGGTGAAGACGATGTGTTCAGCCTGAACTACGATATTCCCGGTAATCCCTGGCCGATTCGGCAAATTCGTGATGACCTGAAGAGGCTGCGCGACCGGTTGTATTTGGGCGCTTCTTATGCGCGTTGGCAAGGGCAATATCATTTTGTGATGTATTTTGCTCTGGAGTTGATGCGCGATTAGCCGGCGTCGGGGTCAGTCTTGTCGGCATGGTTCATTGTGACCCAAAGCATCTTTACAAACCTTGCTAGCATAGTTGCGATTTTCAAGCGCGGCTGTGATTGGCAAAGGACATTCTTCGAACCACACCTCATTTTCTTTTATGGAGGCGAGAGTTGAAAATTCAAGCGTTGCATCGTTACAACCAGGATGTGGAAACGGTTTTTAAGGCTTTTGTAGACTCCGATTTCATGCTGGGCAAGTATACGGCTTTAGGAGCGCGCCACATCCAGATTTTGGATAATGCCAATCGCGGCGGGACGCATTTTCTCAAAGTGGCGCGGGAAGTGCCGGCGTCTGTGCCCGGCGCGCTGAAGCAGTTTATCAGCCCGTGGAACAAGCTGGTGCAAAGTGAGCAGTGGCAGGGCGAGGCGGGCGGGACGCGCCGGTGTCGCATCACCATCGAAACCCCTGGTATCCCGGTCACTATTGTCGGTACGTTGACGCTACGACCCGAAGGCCAGGGGTGTGTTAACGATGTGCAGATGGAAGTCAGTTCCAACATTCCCCTGGTGGGACGGGCTTTAAGTAGTTTTGTGGGCGGCGAGACGGAGAAATCGGTCACCGCGGAATATGGCTACATTAAGGGGCAGTTGGACAAAGGGTAGACGGGCGGGATGAAGGGCGGGTGCGGGTTTATTTTTCCCATTTCGCCCGCCAATAGGCCTGGCGCTGGTCATAGGCAGCCTGGAGCCAGGCGACTAGGGCGTCGGCGTCGGCTGTCTGAAGCAGGTTTTGGAAGTGCTGGAGGTCGGTCAGGAATCGGCCGATTTCCGCCACCACCGCCGTCCGATTGGTCAGCAAGATATCCCGCAACATAGCCGGACTGGACCCCGCCAGCCGCGTCATATCGCGCAAACCGCCGCCGCTAACCGTCCACACCGGCGAATTGGTCTGGGCCGTGGCCGCCGCCTGCTGCATGAGCAAAGCTGACAGCACATAGGGCAGATGGCTGGTGAGAGCTACAATCCGGTCGTGGGCTTCCGCCTCCAGCCAGAGAGGGGTGGCGCCGAGGGCGGTCACCAATTCCGACGCCAGCTCGCGTAAGGCGGGGGTTGTGCGCGCGCTGGGGCAGAGGACGAAGGTTTGGGCGCGAAACAAATCGGCCGAACCCGTTTCCCAACCGCTCACCTCACGCCCGCAAATAGGATGTCCCCCCACAGCCGCAAAAGCCGGCGGCAACGCATCCATAGCCGCCACAATTTCCGCCTTCGTGCTGCCCAGGTCTAGCACCTGGCAACCCCCACCCGCCAGGCGCGGCAAATCCCTCAGCTGCGTCAGCAAAGTTTGCACCGGCGTCGCCAGAACGACCAGATCGCCGGGCCGCCAGCGCACCCCCGCCAGATCGGGCAAGGCGGCGTGTGCGACCCCCGCTTGCAAAGCCGCCTGCCGGGTGGCGGCGTCCGTGTCAATGCCGGTCAGATGCGCCACATGCGGGCGCAGCGCGCGCGCCAGCGAGCCGCCCATCAGCCCTAACCCCACTACCACCAGATGTGTTGCGTTTAATTGGCCCATGTTTGAATCACAACCGGCCGCCGCCCTCGCCACCCTTTGTCGGCGCTATTCCCATCGGGAATTGATGGCCGGATCGGGCGTGACGGACCGCCACTTGATTTCCACCTTACCCCATTTCCTGTTAAAATTCAACTGTTGCCGGGTTGCGCCCCCGGTCGGCGCGAGATTGCGCCACTGCCACCGGTCGGCTCAACCAGGCCATGAGCCCATCAATCCACACGCCGCCCGTGTACAAGGAGAAATCCACCCATGCGCAACGATTTTATCATTCACGACAGCCTGGCCGATCTGGACCCGGGCGTGCATGAATTGATCCGGCGCGAAACCCAGCGCCAGCGCGACGCCATTATTCTCGTCGCCTCCGAAAGTGAAGCTCCCGCCGCTGTTCAGGCCGCGCTGGCGAGTAGTTTCGGCCACATTTATGCTGAAGGCTACCCACGCGAATCGAGCCGCAAACAGACCGAGGCCGACATTCTCGATCTCGATTACGAATTGGCTTATTACCGGCGACATAGCGATCCCCGTTATTACAAGGGGGTGGAATATGCCGATATGTTGGAGGCCCTGACGCGGCGACGCGCGGCGGAACTTTTTGCCGCCAACGGCTGGCGGCCGGAACAACTATTCGTGAATGTGCAACTGCTGAGCGGCGCGCCGGCCAATAACGCCGTCTATACCGCCTTGTTGCGCCCCGGTGACACGCTCATGGGGCTAAAACTCTCCAATGGCGGCCACCTGACGCATGGCGCGCCGGTCAACCGCTCCGGCCAGATTTATCGCAGCGTGAGCTATAGCGTAGACCCGGTGACGGAGCGCCTGGACTACGACGCCATTGAGCGCCTGGCGTTGCAAGAGAAGCCGAAGATCATTGTGGCGGGCTATTCCGCCTATCCCCTCATTGTAGATTGGCAACGCTTCCGCCAGATCGCCGATAAGGTGGGGGCGTATCTGCTGGCCGACATCGCCCACATATCCGGGCTAGTGGCCGCGGGCGTCCATCCTAGCCCCATTGGCGTGGCGCACGTCGTCACGACCACCACGCACAAATCCCTGTGCGGGCCGCGCGGGGCCATGATCCTGACCCATGATAAAGCCATCGCGCAAAAAATTGACAAAGCTGTTTTCCCCGGCGAACAGGGCGGGCCGCACCTTAACACCATCGCGGCTCTGGCGGTGACGTTGAAAATTGCCCAAGGAGAACAGTTCCGGGCGCTGCAACGCCGGATTGTGCGCAATGCTGCCCGATTGGCGGACGGCTTGCAGGCGCAGGGGGTGCGCATTGTGGGGGGCGGCTCGGAGAATCATCTGGTGTTGTTCGATTGCAAGAGCATTCGGGTGGATGGCGTGCCGCTTTCGGGCGATATGGCGGCGCGTATTTTGGATTGCGCGGGTATTGTGGCGAACTATAACACGATTCCCGGCGACCGCAGCGCGACCAACCCGTTCGGCATGCGCCTGGGCACGGTCTGGATTAGCCAGCGCGGTTTCGGCGATGCGGAGGTGGATGATCTGGCGGAGGCCATCGGCTCGTTGCTGAAGGGGATGACGCCGTTCTACTATTTGGGGAGCAGCGGCAAGGATTTGCGGGCCAAGGTGGCTCCGGCGGCCTTAGCGCACACGCGGGAGGTGGTGCGCCGGTTGACGGGCGCGACGCCGCCGGCGAGCGAGGGAGCGGCGGTGTCCGTGCGCGGCGAGGAGGCGGCGCCGTTTTTGAATGCGGTGGCGACGGGCGATGTGTTGGCACTGCGGGATGGAGATTCGGCCGAAACCCGCCTTCACACCCCTGCCTTAACCCTTGACGCGATCCTCGAACGCCTTTCCGCCGGCCAGTATCAATTGCATTGCGCCGACCCCGACGCCGCCCAGATTGTAGCTCAATGGCTGGCCGACCTATCCGACGGCTACGTTGATTTCGGCGACCTGCA
>JAYRVN010000274.1:0-6020 GCA_041918535.1 Chloroflexota bacterium | reverse complement strand
CGGTGACCGGCGAAGAGGTCAGCTTCGAACAGTTGGGCGGCGCGATGGTGCATAACAGTGTGAGTGGGGTGGCCCACATGGCAGCCGAGAATGAGGAGGAGTGCCTATTTCTTGTGCGCGATCTTCTGTCGTACTTGCCGTCGAACAACATGGAAGACCCTCCTTTCAAAATGACCCGGGACGATCCCTTCCGTACAGAGTCGGCCCTCAACACGCTGGTACCGGACAATCCCAACAAGCCCTATGACATTAAAGACATCATTAACCTCATCGTGGACGACGGCACGTTTACAGAAATTCACAAACATTACGCGCAGAATGTGGTGGTAGGGTTTGCTCGTATGGGCGGTAATTCCATCGGCATCATTGCCAACCAGCCGATGGTATTGGCTGGTGTGCTGGATATCAACGCTAGCGAGAAGGCGGCGCGTTTCATCCGTTTTTGTGATTCCTTCAATATCCCTATGCTCGTCTTAGAAGATGTCCCGGGCTTTATGCCAGGGGTGGACCAGGAACACGGCGGCGTTATCCGCAGCGGGGCTAAATTGCTCTACGCTTTCTGTGAGGCCACCGTTCCGAAAATTACGGTTATCACGCGCAAGGCTTATGGCGGCGCCTATTGCGTGATGAACAGCAAACACATTCGCGCTGACTTGAATGTGGCGTGGCCGACAGCGGAGATTGCCGTGATGGGACCTGACGGCGCAGTTAACATCATTTTCCGCCGGGAACTCATGGCGGCGACCGACGCGGCCTCGAAGAAGGCGGAATTGGTGGAGGATTACCGCGATAAATTTGCTAACCCGTTCATTGCAGCGCAGCGCGGTTATATTGACGATGTTATTGAGCCGAGTCAAACTCGGCCGATTCTGATCAACGCTTTCAATATGCTGCGGAACAAACGCGATAACAACCCGCCCAAAAAACACGGCAATATCCCTCTATAATTCGTTGGGTTCACGCATGCGCCGTCCAGAACATTTCTATGGGGCCTACCTCTTCGATCTGGACGGCACTGTTTATTTGGGCGAATCACTGCTGCCGACAGCCGGGGAGACGATCACGCGTTTACGCGCGCGTGGTTGTCGTACGCTTTTTCTTTCCAACAACCCCACCCATTCGCGCGCTGACTACGCCGCCAAACTAACCAGTCTGGGCCTGCCCACCCCGACGGAAGACGTCATCAATTCCTCGCTGGTCATGGTAGATTTCTTGCAAAAGAGATTACCCGGAGCCCGCTTATTTGTCGTGGGTGAAGAATCGCTCCAGCAGGAACTGGCGGCCGGCGGGTTTAGCCTGACCACGCAGCCAAACGAAGTGGATGCAGTCATTGCCAGCTTTGATCGCACCTTTACCTATTGGAAACTCCAGGTGGCGTTCGATGCCATACGCGCCGGAGCGCGCTTCTTTGCCACCAATGCCGACCGCTACTGTCCGACGCCTGGCGGCGGCGAGCCGGATGCCGCGGCGATGATTGCCGCTATTGAAGCCTGCACCAACACCCAGGTGGAAGCTGTGGTGGGGAAGCCATCCTCTTATATGGCCCAAACCGCCCTTAACCACCTGAGTGTGCCGGCGCAACAGTGCCTGATGATCGGGGATCGCCTGGAGACCGATGTGGCCATGGGGTTGGCGGCGGGGATGTCGGCCGCATTGACGCTGACCGGAGCCACAACGGAAGCGACTCTGGCGCGGTCAATCATCCAGCCAACTTATGTTCTACACAGGTTGGGCGATTTGTGGCCTTCAACCCCGGCGTAATCCACGCAGGCAAAGCGGGTTCCAGTCGTCAAAGTCCTGATTAGTCAAGCAAATCTTCTTGCGTTAAAGCGATCGGCATGGTCAGCAAGTGAAAGGCAAGGGTCGTCTTTTCCGGCCCAGCCATAAATTCCCCCTCCGCCTTTTTGACTGTCCGCGCTTTGAGCCGGGCGTCGCGAAACCTATTCAGCAACTGGGCAGCTTCAAATGATTGGCCGGCGTCATTACTCCCATCCAAAAAACCGGGCACATCCAGAATCTGATAGACGGCGGAAACGTATTTGTTCACCTGGCCGACAGTGATGTTCAGCTCATCAGCAATTTCAGCATGACGCAGGTTGAATAGAAGCGCGAGGCGTGCCACATCCCGCTGGCGTGGGGACAATTTGTTGAAGGTTTGCCCACCGTCCAGGACCAGAGTGGAGGGCGGCAGGGTAAGTATCTGCTTTTGGGCCAACGCCCGGACCCCGCGAGTGGTGACCCATCTACCCTGGGCCGCTTCCCAGACCACTCCGGCCAGAGCATACAGCACCTCTGAGTTGAGGATGTATCCCTGGCAATTCGTCAACCTGAGCGCCTGGCGCAGGGCGATTTCGTTCGGGTGAGTGCTGGTGAAGAGCACCAGCGTTTTGGGCATGATCGCCTGGGCGGCCGCTGTCAATTCAAAAGCCCAGTCGGCTTGATGCGGATGCTCCACATCAATCAACATTAAGTCAACCCGTTCCCGTCGTCGGCTCTTAAGAAATCGCTTGAGCTCTACCAATGAGGCGGCTTCGGCCACAACTTTAGTGCGCCAATCACGCACTAGCAACATGCACATAACATCGCGCGCGTGGGGATCGTCTTCCACGACTAACACGCGCACCACCTTATCACTCGCCGGTTTGGACATAATTCACCCTCCATTTGACATCCGCTAGAAAGACAAGCCTGCACCCGTGGCATGGGATGACGCTAACGCCATTTACTTTAACTCGCTCCAGGCCTGTTGTCAAAGAGATCGGCGATTCGGGCGTGCGCGCGCCTGACGGAGCATACACCAAGGCTGCCGGCGAGAAAACAGACTCGCCGGCAGCCAGACCTGCCTATCTAATGGGCTTGCTCCTCAGCCGGCAAGGCGTTCAAGACTGGCAACAGATAGGTCTTATCGGGAAACAGCACATTACCATCAGCGACAAGGTGGGGATTGTATCTGCCGACGGCTTCGGCAAAGGCTTCCCAAGAGATTGGGGACAGAGGACGGGCGTAGGCGAGCCATAAGTCCCAAGGCGTGCCACCGAATCCGTTAATGCGATAGCTCCAGACCAGTTCGGACTCGACGCTGCGAGATGGTAACGATTCGGGCAACGCCACGCCGCCGGGGGTAGGCTCAACCGGCGCGGCGTTGGTGTCCGGCACAGGGGCCGGTATGTCCGGGGCAGCCTGAGGCGTAGGCGTGGGCGGCGCAAGCCGGGCTAAGTCGCCATTTGCTTTGACAATGGCGGTTGGGTCAAGCAATTCGGCCGATCGCTGTTTGACCGCCAGGGCATAGCCATAGCCCGTGCGAGAGTCACCACTGATGACCTCAAAGGCGACGGGAGCGCTTTCGGCCGAATCGACCCCGTGATCACCTTCCGCTACTTTCAACGTATAGATCCCGATCACGCAAGCCGGTTCCATCTGAAAAGGCACTGCCAGATAGCGCGCGCCGCCGTTGGCAATGGGGGCCAGCGCCACAGAGACCACCTTGGAATCCTGCCACTGGACGCCGGGGGTGTATTCGGCCGAATTGGTAAACCACACGCCGCCCGAGACCAAAAAATAGAGCGTTGGGGCGAACCCATCATGTGGGCTACTTACGCGGATGAATAACACACCCCGGTCAGGCAATTCGGCCGAATCGAACGCCACCGCATACGCCATATCCAAGGCGCCCGGCACATACTTCTGGGTAAAGGCGCGATCAACCAAATGACGCGCATCCAACACGTGCACCATACCATCGGCGCGTAACGCCACCGGCAAGGTCGTCCACGCATCCGCATACCTCACTGAACCATCTGCCATCGTCGCCACTGCCCTCACGACATACTCCCCCGTCCAACGCGCTTGCGCCATATCCAACCGACAATCAAAGGGGAGGTTACGCGTTTCTTGCGCGAACATTTCCACATGGCGCACCTCACTCTGCGTACTTCCAGTCGCAACAAAAACCAGACCCGCTTCAGCCACAACCTGAATATCCAACGCAATATCACGTTGCGGCGGGTTGATAATCACTGACACACGACAGGCTTCGGACGCATCGGCCGGCGTTGTTACTACCGTTATCAACGCCATAGGCGCCGGGGCTGAAGGCGCGCCGCCTGGCACAGCACAGGCTGTCCCACTCAACGCCACCAGGACAAAAAACACAGCGACCTTGTAACTTGACATCTGCACTCCCATTACTTGGGCAAGACACCGACGGTCAGTTGCCCCACTAAATGAACCGCAGAAGCATATTCTTACACTGATAGCATATAACAATCTATCAGCCAGAATGCCCACAAAAGATGCCTACGCGAATTGGCAATGTATGTCAACTGGAATACTGAACGTGATTGCGCACAGCTCCTAGCCGCGGGAGGCTTGGGGCTGAACACCTAACCTGACCAGACTGACTGGTTGAAGCGGCAAACGACTCTGCGCAACCCGCTGCGGAGAGAGCAATCTGGGCCGAGAGATGACCCGGGTGGATTTCACGCTATGGCGTGCAACTGAGCATGACCCCCTGCGTAAACGATAGTGATAATTGGAATGAGGAGTGTTTGGCTATACGAGTAACAAAGTCGGTACAGGCGCTTTGACCCGGAGAAGTCTTTCAAACAGACACTCCGAGTGAGTGGTCAACGCCAGGCCAAGCCAGATGATCCGACGGACAACCATTCGATTTACCTGAGATCGCCGATTGTTTCCATTTTCTCGCGACGACACGCGCATCATGAAAGTGAGCGCAGGCAATGCGCAGGAAAACGGGCAGTCGGGTGATCAAGGGCGTGAAAGAAGACAGGCCTAGCGGCGTTGTCGGAGTGAGAAAACAAGTAGCACAGAATAGGCGCACAGTTGAGGAATGGGGTTTGAGATGAAGGCGAAAGACACACATCCATACAACCTCTCAAACGGCTGGACATGGGGTTTTTCCAATGTCCGCAGCGTATTCTGGTTGCTGTCTCTGCAAACTATCCCTTGAGTTAAACCAACAGAATATCGCCCGTTGTCAGCGGTGTTGAAGGTGGTTTGGGTTCTGATCGGCCCAGGCGTCGCCGACGGTTCCGGCAGTCTGGTTGCGGCAGCTTGCCGGCTGGTCAGGCAAACAAGGGAAGGCGCGCATGACAAAACGATACCTGTTTTTGGTCTGGTTATGGCTGATATTGCTAATCCCGACTCCTCTGCCGAGCAACCATGCGGCAACCGGGGTGGCTAGCCACACCGGGATTGTGGAACCAGGGGCGTACGGCGGGCACATTGACTCGGATTGCACCGGGCAAGGCGGCAGCGGTAACGGCGGCACGGGTTGTTAACCCCCGCTGAAGAGGCGGGGCGGGCGATCGGGTCTGTCCCGCCTCACGGGCAACCCAAACAAACAAAACTGTCCCAGCGTGAGCCGCCGGTTTCCTCCTGCCAGGCTTGCCGTTGCGCGTAGGCCAGCGCCCGAGCGGGCGAATGACCGGCCAGGTAGTAGGCGTAGAAAAGGGACATCAATTCGGCCGAATCTGCATCCAGCACCCCCCACAAACTGCCCACCACCGTCTGCGCACCCGCGGCCAGACAGGTCAACGGCAAACCAACCTGCTCCCCACCCCCCACGACCAACTGTTGCGCGCCGCTACACGCCGAGAACGTCACCAACCCCGGCAACGGCGCTAATTCCCACAACTGATCCAGCCACACATCCCCGTCCGCCAGAACGAAGCCGCTCTGACGGCCTGAGACAGGGTCGAATTGGCCGTGTGTCGCCACATGCCAAAAGTTGTAACGCTGTAAGCCTTGCTCCGCCTGACTCAACGCTTGCAACGTGGCCCAGGTGGCGCCGCCATTAACCAATGCCCGCGCCAAGCGATCGGGTGGGATGGCCTGAATCTCTCGCCAGACTTGCGGCAAAGGCTCGTACCGGTTATCAAAATCAGTTATGGCAACCATTAACCCTTCGGCCGAATGCGGCGGCGTCTGCCGCGCCCAGAGGAGCTGCAAACTGTGCCAGGAAGGCGTCAGCACCGGCAACGCCTGTCTGGCTAATGGCG
>JAYRVN010000273.1:0-8363 GCA_041918535.1 Chloroflexota bacterium | reverse complement strand
TAGTCGTCGCCAGCATGTCATTGACCGCCACCTCATATTCGACATACTTGCGATGATGCTCCCAATCTTCGGCCGAAACTTGCCAGGCGGTCTGCGTGTTCTGACTGAGCGTGATAAAGCGGCGCAACTGCTCCTGGCGCGACATATGCAAGAAAAACTTCACAAACACCACCCCATCCGCTGCCAGCGTGCGCTCAAATTCATTAATCTCTTCATACGCGCGAATCCAATCCGGCATCGGCGTCAATTGTTCCACCCGCTCGACCAACACGCGGCCATACCAACTGCGGTCAAAAATCGCCATCTGGCCGCGGCGGGGGATATTCATCCAAAAGCGCCAGAGCCAGGGCATTTTGGTCTCATGTGTGCGCGGGGCTTGCGTCGCCAACACCTTGAAGCCCCGCGGGTCCAGGCGGCGCGTTAGGTCGCGGATGGCCGTGCCCTTGCCGGCGGCGTCCCAACCCTCAAACACCACCATCGTGGGCACTTTGGCTTCAAAAGCCGTCTGTTCCAGGTCATACAAACGCTGCCGCTGGAAACGGCGAATGTGTTTATATGCCCGCGACGAGAGCTGGGGGGATAAGTCTACGTCTTTAAGCACCATGCGGACCTCTGGGAAGGAGTTGGGTGGTTAGGTGGTTGGATAGTTTGTTGGGGTGGTGAGAGGCCTTTGCCGATAGCCGGTTATGGGCGAAGGTAGCGCAGGTCTGTTTGTGGATGGCTGAGATATTCGACGCCGTTAGGGGTGACCAGGACATCTTCTTCCAGGCTGACCATGCCCCGTTCCGGCACGATAACGTGCAGTTCCAGGGTGAAAATGTTGTTAACGGCTACCGGCATTTCGCAGATGCCGGCGTATTTTTCCCAGCGCGGGCCGAGAACGGCGCCGCCGTCGTGCGCCATACGCCCCAGCAGATGACCCAGGGCGTGCATATATTCGGGGTAGCCCCGGGCTGTCAAATATTGGCGGGCGGCGGCGTCCACCTGCCAGCCGAGCGCGCCGGGGCGAAGCGCCCCCTCACCGGCCTTCAGTGCGCCATAGACAGCCCGGAAAGCATTTTGCACTTCGGGCGGGGCGGTGCTTTCGCCGGCATCCAGGACATACCAGATGCGTTGCAGGTCGGAACAATAGTCGTCTTGCTTCACGCCCAGGTCAATGTGGAGCATATGGCCGCGCTCTAACGGGATGTCGCCAGGGGCGGCGTGGCCGATGGGGGAGTGCGGGCCACAGGTGACGATGGGGTTGTGGGCTTTGTCCCAGGCGTAACCGAGGCCGCGCTGCTCGATTTGTGCGTGCAGGAAGGCGGCAATCTGGCGTTGGGTCATGCCAATCTGGACGAATTTTTCCACGGCGTCGAACAGTTCTTCGGTGGTGTGGACGGCGCGGCGGACGCGCTCGATCTCGGCGGGGCTTTTGCGACCGCGCAGAGCGGCCGCCAACGATTCGGCCGAAACAATCCTCTCCTCCAGCCCGCTCCCCGCCAAATAGCGCAGCAAGCGACGGTGCATCCCCACCGTCAACCCATCGGCCGCCACATCTGTCTCAGAAAAGTTAAGCGCCAACTGGCGCGGCGCCAATTGCTCCAAGGTCTGGCGCAACACGTTGGCGATGGTCTGATGATAGCCTGTCACCTCGGCATAACCGCCTAACGCGCGCACATTGACCCCATCATAATGGCCGACAATGGCGATATGCCGGCCGCTGCGCGTCAGAATAAAGGCGGAGGGCCAGGTCATCTCGTCGCCCAGAATCAAATCCAGCACCGGGTCCCGGCTGAGCGCGGTCTCGCGCACAAAAGTGAGCCAGGCGTCTATCTCAAACTCATTCAGAATGCCCACGGCCTGAGCCAATTTTTCCCGCACAAGGACGCCCTGGTCGTTCATGACTGTTTCTCCCCCAGGATAGTGGCATAGATGGCGTGCAATTCTTCGTCAGAATAGTAGTGGATAATGATTTTGCCGCCCTGGCGACCGCTTTCGATGTTAACTTTGGCGCCCAGGTGTTCGCGGAACTGACGCTGGAGGTCGTTAATTTCGGCCGATAATTGAGGCAGCGGTTTCTTCGCCTGACGTTTGGCCGCCAGGATTTTGCGCACCACTTCCTCCGTCTTGCGCACACTCCAATGCCCCTGGATCAGGCTGTTCATCACGGCCGTCTGTTGTTGCGGCGAGGGTAACGCGCAGAGCGCCCGCGCATGCCCGCCCGTGATCTGCCCATTGATCACCGCCTGCCGGACATTAGTGGGCAACTCCAGCAACCGAATCGTGTTGGTAATGGTCGAACGGCTCTTGCCCACGCGTTTGCCCACTTCGTCGTGCGTCAGGCCAAATCCCTGGATGAGTTGTTGGTAGGCCAGGGCCTCTTCCAACGGATTCAAATCAGCGCGCTGGATGTTTTCAATCAGAGCCATTTCCAACATTTGCTGGGGGGTGGCTTCCTTGATCACCACCGGCAGTTCGGTCAGGCCGGCCAGTTGGGCTGCGCGCCAACGGCGTTCGCCGGCGATGAGGGTGTAATCGCCCGGTCCCGCTTCATGCACGACCAGGGGTTGAATCAGGCCATGTGTTTGAATGGATTGGGCCAGTTCGGTCAGGGCGCCAGGGTTAAAGTCAGAGCGGGGCTGATGGGGATTCGGCCGAATCGCCCCAATCGGCAACAGGCGCAGACCCATGATCGCGTCACCCGCTGCCGCCTCCGCGCCATCGCCCATGGGGATGAGCGCCTCTAATCCCTTGCCCAAGCCCGGCTTCCTGCGTTGCGTCATCGCCGTTTTTCCTTCATCATATCACCCTGCAACAACTCTGCCGCCAACACCTTATACCCTAGCGCGCCGGAAGAATCGGGCGCATACAAACTAATGGGTTGGCCGTAACTGGGCGCTTCGCTCAGCCGCACATTCCGCGGAATAATCGCCCGGAACACCTGGCCGGGAAATACTCGCCGCACTTCCTCCACTACTTGACGGCTCAAATTCGTGCGCCCGTCATACATCGTCATCACCACCCCGCGCACCCGCAACTGTCGGTTCAAATGCTGGCGCACGAGTTGGATCGTTTGGGTCAATTGGGATAACCCTTCCAATGCCAGATATTCGCACTGAACCGGAATCACAACGCCATGCCGGGCCGCCGTCAGCGCATTGACCGTCAACAGGCCCAGGCTAGGAGGGGAGTCTATCAACACATAGTCAAAGCTATCCGGTAGCGTTTCCAGGCCGCGTTGCAAGCGATATTCGCGCGCCAGCAAGCTCACCAACTCCACCTCCGCGCCGGCCAGCGCCGGTTTGGACGGCATCAAATAAACATTGGCCTCCGGGTTATGGACGATCGTCTGCTCGGCGGTCGCCTGCTCCAGCAACAGTTCATAGGTGGATAGCTGCACGGTCTGTTTATTAAAACCCAGGCCGGAGGTGGCGTTCGATTGCGGGTCCAGGTCCACCACCAGCACGCGCATACCGCTTTGCGCCAGATACGCCGACAAATTGACCACCGTCGTCGTTTTGCCGACCCCGCCTTTTTGATTGACAAACGCGTAAACTCGTGTCATAAGAACAACTATGGCGCTAAATCCTAACCGGCGCCTCGGCCTGAACAATGGCCATCTTCTCCGCCAAACTATCCATAGTCACCGAATGCGCCGCCACCCAATTGGCCTGACGCGCCGCTTCCCAGGCGTTGCCGTGCGCCTGAAGGTTAATGAAAAACGCCGCGGCGAAAATATCGCCGGCGCCGGTCGGATTACATTCTACCACGGTCGGGGCCGGGATGTGGCGGCTTTCTTCGCCCAAAAACAGCGTGCAGCCACCCGCGCCTTGCGTCATCACCAAAACAGAGACCCAGCGCCGCCACAGAGCGAGATGATCCAGGTCCGGCAGGTCTTCCTGGCTGAGGACAACGGCGGCCAGGCGCGGCAAAAATTGGGCAGCCTGATCCCACCCCGCCGGAAAAACGCGGCCGGCGGCATCCCAGGCGCGCAGGAAGCCTTGCGGCGTCAGTCCCAACCAGGCGGTGGATGGGAAAGCTTGCAGTAGCGTCAGGGGGATTTCGTGAAGCACAGGGGCCAGATGAATCAGGCGAGCGGATAGCCAGTGGGGGGGGAGGGATTCGGCCGATAATTCCATCGCCGCCCCCTCCAACCATTGCTGTCGTCCCTCAGGCAAGTAGACGTTCTCAAACGTCGTCGTCATCGGCGACGGCACACACACCACCTCCACCCCCGGCAGCGCCGCCGCCAGGTTGAAATCCGGCGCGGCGCTGGTCAAAACCGCCGTCCGGCGTCCCCACGCCTGCGCCGTCCGCCCGGCAAACGTCACGCTGCCACCCGGCGTATAACGGCGCGGTCGGCTGCCCACGACCACATCCTGACTCACGTGCCCGATAGCCAGATAATCTATCACTTGCCTCTTTCCCTGCCGGCTACACTCCGGAGCGAAATTCAGGTCAAATTCACCCGCCGCTGAAGAGGATTTTAACACACAATCGGCGATGTGTGCGCCCAGTCCGCGCGCCCGACCAGGCAAGATTTTGGCCCGGCATTCAGGCCGCCGCCGACCAACCGCTAGCGGAAGGCTGAGTATCTGGGGCTAAAAGGTTGACAGCTATAACGCAGCGTGTTATATTGTAGGCATAACGCATTGCGTTATTGCACAGGCTTGTCTATAGAACCGGCATCAGACCGGAGCTTGACGGAGGAACAGTATGACCGAAATGATCGAGGTGACGCAGGAGATTGCGCCTACGGCTGAAACCAATGCCATGGTAGATGCGGCGCGCAAAGTGCTTCTAGCCAGCCTGGGCGCGATTGTGTTGGCGCAAGAAGAACTAGGCAATTTCATGGGCGACACCGAAAACTTTATCAACAAACTCGTTGAGGACGCGGAAGCCTTTATTAACAAACTGGTTGAACGGGGCGCGCTGGCGGAAAAAGATGGTCGCCAGCTCATCTCTGAGATGCTGGAAAAACGCACTCACCGTCCACGGGAAGCGGCGCACGAGTTAGTCCAACGCGCCGAGTCCGGCCTGGATAAAGGCATGGTTGATGTTCTCAATCGCATGAACATCCCCACCAAGAACGATATTGAGGCGCTCACGAAGAAGATCAACACCCTGAGTCGTAAGGTGGATAAGCTGAAGAAGACTCAGGCGGAAGCCGAAAAAGTACCGGCTTAGGCGAGCGCCGCGAGGGCGTTGAGAACGTTACGGCCGGCCGGCAGACAAAGTCGCCGATTACGGGCTACCTGGCGTTTCGACAATTCTCCTTAGGCAGAAGGAGAGGGGGGCATCCTCCTCTCCTTCTTGTTTTTGTGGGACGGAATCGGCCGAAACAAAAAAGGGCGCGTTACACTGCGTAACCCGCCCTCTCTGCTCACTGACCAATCGCCTTGCGCCTAGAAGGGAATGTCGTCCTCTTCCGCTCCGCTGTGCGCATCGGCGTCGTGGGCTTCGATCCCTTCCGCCGCGCCGCTCTCCGCCCGACTGCTCAGAAAGACGAAGTTGTCCGCTCGAATCTCAAACGAAGAGCCGACTGTGCCATCCTGACGCGTCCACAAACGCGGCGCGCCGGTATTGGCATCAGCCACCAGGCGGCCTTCCACCAGGACGCGGCTGCCCTTGCTCAAATATTGATTCGCCACTTCCGCGCGCTTGCCCCAGACATTCACGCGGAACCAAATCGTCTTCTTGTTCTCCCCAAAACCGTCGCTGACGGCCATGCTGAAACTCGTCACGGCCGTCCCGTCCGGCATATAGCGCATTTCCGGATCGCGACCCAGATTACCCGCAATCGTAATTTTATGATACATAGGAACCTCCCTGTCTACAATATAAAAGTTTGAAATTCTACTCTCTGCCCTGTCCCCGCCTCAAGCGTTCGGCGTTTCAGCCCGCGCCTGAGGGGCAACAAAGTTTGAAGGTAATTATATCACAAACCGACAATAGAACGGGCGTTCTTCTCGTCTTTTCGCAAAGCCTGTTCCCAAAGGAGCGCCGAATCCGACGCTCCTTCAACCCGGCCCTTTTGCTTCACGCGCGCGCCGGCATAAGGCCCGGCGCTCAAACCCAACCGCGCAAACGCACCGCTTCCGCTACGCGCTGCACAGCCACCAGGTAGGCGGCATTGCGCATGGTCACATTCATGCGCTGCTTCATCTCATACACCGCCTTAAAGGCGACGGTCATCTTGTAATCCAGCCGATTGTTCACCAGGGTTTCATCCCAGTAGAACTGATAGGCGTTCTGCACCATCTCAAAATAAGAGACGATTACGCCGCCGGCATTACACAAGAAATCGGGGATGATGAACACGCCCTTCTGCTCCAGGATATGGTCAGCCTCCGGTGTGGTGGGGCCGTTGGCCAGCTCGGCCACCATTTTGGCGCGCACCTGCCCGGCATTCTGGGCGGTCAACTGGTTTTCAATCGCCGCCGGAATGAGCACGTCCACATCCAGCAACAACAGGTCTTCGTTGTTGATCGGTTCGGCCTGCGGGTAGCCCGGCACTCGCTTTGTCCTGGCTAAATGAGCCTGTAGCGACGCATAGTCCAGGCCCGCCGCATTATACACCCCGCCATACTCGTCGCTGACCGCCACCACTTTCATGCCCAGCACCTCCGGGGCCAGCTTGGTGGCGAAGCTGCCGACGTTGCCGAAACCCTGGATGGCGCAGGTTGCCCCTTGCAAAGGCAACCCCACCGCTTTAGCGGCTTCGCGGATGGCAAACACGCCGCCCATGGCCGTCGCCGGCGGGCGGCCGGCCGAACCGCCGAGCGGCAATGGCTTGCCGGTGATGACGCCAGGCTCACGATGGCCCATCAACACCTCATATTCATCCAGCATCCAGGCCATGATTTCGGCGTTGGTATTGACATCCGGGGCCGGCACATCCTGGGTCAGCCCCACAAAGCGCGCAATGTTGCGCATATAGCCACGGCTCAGGCGCTCCAGTTCGCCCTTAGACAAATCGCGTGGATCACAAATAATGCCGCCTTTAGCGCCGCCCAACGGGATATCGGCCACGGCGGTTTTCCAGGTCATCCAGGCAGCCAGGGCGCGCACTGTATCAACGGTCTCTTTCGGGTGAAAGCGGATGCCGCCCTTAGCGGGGCCGCGGGCATCGTTGTACTGGACACGAAAAGCCTGAAAAACCTCTACCCGGCCGTCGTCCATGCGCACTGGGATGGTGAAATGGAACTCCCGCATAGGCCAGCGCAAGAATTCATGCATGTAAGGATCCAATTGCAAAATGTCAGCCGCTTCTTTAAGCTGAGCCTGAGCAATCGCAAATGGATTGAGTGTCTCTGTCATATTTTCAAGCTCCACAATGTAGTTCGTTGTTGTTTCAGTTGCCGGGTCGAGCTTTCAACAGGGGGTCTTTCTTGGCGCAGGCAGAAAAACAGGCCTGTCTGCCGGGCTTGAGAAGAGCCTCTCAAGCGCAGCCAGGCCGGCAACCCAAAATATCGGTTGGTTAGGCCCCAATCCGGGGCAGGTCCCAACACAGTTGCTCTCTCATTCATCGTGCAAATTCGCCAAACCATCAGCGTCGCCGCTTGTGAGATTTGACCAAATTATATCACAGTTCGAATAGGGCGACGTGGGCGGCAACGCGGCGAACGTCCGGTGGTTTCGGGCAGGGGGAGAAAATTCGGCCGAATCCCCATCCACCGCCGCCCAATTACCCTTCCCTTCCGCGAATCGTTATAATCAAGGCACGATGAGGCTTAAAACACCCCTTACCCACCTGAGCTTGCTAGTGTGGCTGGCTATGGCCCTCACCGGCTGTAGCATTCTGCATATTCAGGATTCGTATGAGATCGTGACCCTGACGCCGGCCCAAACCAACACGCCCGCGCCAACGGTTATCCCGACCGGCGCGGAGGGGGTCGGACTGACCTTCCTGCAGGCCTGGGAAAGACAAGATTTCGAGGGGATGTATAGCCTGTTGGCGAGTCGCAGCCAGGCTTTGGTGGAGCGGGCCGCTTTTGTGGCGCGTTATGCGGAGGCCATGCGGACGGCGCAGGTAGTGACGGTGGAAGACCAACCCCTGGCGATGCGCTATGAGGGAAATTCGGCCGAAATGGAGGCCCAAGTCATCTGGCATACCGCCGTCGTCGGCGACATCATTCGCCGGCAAGCCATCCCTTTCGTTTACGAAAACAACCACTGGGGCATCGTTTGGGATGAAAGCCTGATCTTGCCGGAATTGGCCGGCGGCCAACGCTTGCAACTGGTGACCAGCAGCCCATCACGCGGCGCCATCTATGACCGCAGCGGCGCCAAAGCCCTGGCCTTTCAGGGTGACGCGGTGGTGCTGGGGGTCGTGCCCAACAAACTGACGGACGAAGCCGGCTTTCTGGCGGCCGTGGGAG
>JAYRVN010000272.1:0-3426 GCA_041918535.1 Chloroflexota bacterium | reverse complement strand
GTAATAGGTCAGGCCCAAGCGCGCCGCGCTGCCGCTGCCGGTGACAGCCAGGCCGGGGATGAAATACGTGGCAGAGCTTGTGGCGGGACCAATCGGAATGCGCGTAAGCTTTGACCAGTTGCGGCCGTCGGTAGAAGTAGTCAGGACGATGTCGTTGGTCAGGCTTAGGCAATATTGGCGGAAACGGCAATCCACTGACGCCACGAAAACTTTGCCGTCCTCGTCTGTAGCGACTGAAAGAAGACCGGTGTGCAGGTGGTTGACTGGGTACGTTTGTTGTATGAACAGACGCCAGGCGCGGTAACCCCAACTCCTCCCTCCATCTTGAGAGACGATTGATATAATGGGAAATGGGCCAGCAATGTATCTTTTTTTCATGACCGCAATCACCGTCCCATTGGGTTGCACGACGATTTCAGGATCATCAGCAGTATACGCCGGGGGGACGACCACCTCTGGGCCCCACGTCTGTCCACCGTCGGTCGAAGTTCGAACGTGGACAGGCTCCATATAGCTATAGGTATTCATACTATAACAATGACCGTAATAGGGGCTGCTGGGGCTGTTATCGCACCCAATCGCAGGGTCCCAGGCCCCCCCACTAGAGATCGCTATCGGAGCGCTCCAGGTGATGCCCCCATCGGTGGATCGGCTTAGGATCTCAACTATCGGCGGCGAGGCAAATGCGAGAATCAGCCAGACGTCGTGGCGCGCATCATAAGTTACTACGGGGTTATCCACGAATGCCCAAGGGCCGGGCGGGGTGCTGTAAGGGGTGGCGCCGGGCAAGAAACCGATACTGTAGGTGTTGCCGCCATCGGTGGAAGTAGCCCAGCCGATGTTGGTTGAGCCTCCGGTAAAGTCTCCAGTAAGGTATAAGCCAGTCTCGAATACGGCCACGACCGTGTTGCCGTAGGCAAAGTTGTCCAGACTTGCCTGAGTTTGATGCTGAGCGTCAGGGTTGGTGTAGGGGTCGCTGCTGATGGGCATGACCGCGAAAACACCCGGTTGGGCCGCCACAAGCGGCGTGAGAATGAGAACAAGCCACACAATCAGTAAGGGTATGTATTTGCGCATGTTGTCCTCTCAAGGGTTGAACCCCACTTGGGTTTAGAAGTGAAGGCGCGGGCGTGTCTCAATGACCCTCGAACTACAACCGATCAACGAGGCGAATCGCCGCGCGCCAGCTCTGCCTGTAGCGGCAAGGGGTAGTTCCCGGTCGCCAACACCGGATTGATAGCTCCCCAGGCCGCTAGTTGAAACGTATCGCCGATGGGCGGTTCAGCCGCCGCGAAGGTTGAGATGGCTGTGTCTCCCACAAATGTGGTCGAGATATAGTGAGTCACAATTTTCCGATCGTACTCGTCATGGGGCAGCCAATTCAAATCCATAGGGCCAGCCAGAGTCTGGGGAGTGCTCCACGTCAGACCACCGTTGACCGAACTGACAAACCCGACATCTAATTGGCAATTAGAAAGGTCGCAGATAGCGTCTGGGTAGTAGTAGTAAGTCAGGGCCAATCGCGCCGTATTGCCGCTGCCGGTGACTGCCAGGCCGGGGAGGAAGTATGTCGTGGAACTTCCGGCGCGACCAATCGGAATACGTTTGAGCCTTGACCAATCGAGGCCGTTAGTAGACGTGGTTAGGACGATATCGTTGGCCTGGAGCGAGCAGTATCGGTGAAAGCGGCAATCAACCGACGCGACATAAACCTTACCGCCTGCGTCTACGGCGACCGAGGGGATGACTAAATTGCCATGACTACCACTCAGATCTAAGACGGCAGGCGAGACAACTTGCGGCAAGAACATGCGCTGAGGGTCAGACCAACTTTGCCCGCCATCTTGTGAGACAACAGATTTGAAAAACCATGGGCCATCGAGATTAGCCTGTAGCGACACGATAATCACTGTGCCATTGGGTTGCACAACGATTTTAGGACTAACAGCGCCGATGGGGGCTGCGACAAGGGGGCCCCACGTTTGCCCGCCATCCGTGGAAGTTCTAATACTGAGCGAGTCCCAAAAGGCGGCGGCTCTTACACTATAACACTGGCCGTAGTATGGGCTGCTGGGGGTGTTATCGCATCCAATCTCGCCATAGGTACCGTCGGTTGAGCCTCCACCTAAAAAGATTACAATTGGATGATCCCAGGTTATCCCTCCACTTGTGGAGCGACTGACAATAAAAGCAGCCGGCGACTTGGTATCCGAGACAATCAACCACACGTCATGGCGCACATCGTAAGCAACTGCGGGCTGCCACACCCGTCCCCATGGACCGGGCGGTGTGCTGTAAGGGGTGGTGCCGGGCAAGAAACCGATGCTGTAGGTGTTGCCGCCGTCGGTGGAGGTGGCCCAACCAATGTTGCTTGAGCCGACTCCGGCAGGATATAGGCCACTCTCGAAAGCAGCCACGACGGTATTGCCGTAGGCGGCGTTGTCCAGGCTTGCCTGGGTTTGATGCTGGGCGTCAGGGTTGGTGTAGGGGTCGCGGCTGATGGGCATGACCGCGAAAACACCCGGTTGGGCCGCCACAAGCGGCGTGAGAATGAGAACAAGCCACACAATCAGGAAGGGTATGTATTTGCGCATGTTGTCCTCTCAAGGGTTGAACCCCACTGGGGTCTGAAAGTGAAGGCGCCGGCTCCAGGACGCGGGTGCCGTCGTTGGGTCTAGCTATTATCCATGTGCGCGACGATACGGGCACAGCTTACCGATTATTTCAGTATGAGACGCTCTAAGCCGGGCGTCAAATGACAAAAGTCATGTCTTTGTGCGCGTTTTGTCATGTTTGTTGGAGGCGTTCGGAAGGGCCTCTTTCGGGCAACGCAGCCAAGGTATCCATCCTTTTGTTTCGGCGTCTCAAGGGAGCGAGCATGCCGTGTTTGACGGAACCCCTGTGGAAAAAGTTGTGATCGGCAACTCGATACGCTGAAATGAAATGTATTCCCATTCACCCGGCAAGTCGCGCTTCATCCGGCACATAATGCCCAATATGCAGGGTGAATGGGGCATTAGTCAATGGGGATGGATTCGGCCGAAACCACACCCTGACAGCGCACCCCCCGCCAACTTTCGTTTCGGCCGAATCAGCCATTTTGGCAGCAGCCTGCGGACCGGCGAGACCTACGAGGACCGGCCGTCCCTGACAGCCCCTCACCTCCGGTCGGCCTCGCCGGCAGACCGGTCTGGCGCCCCATCGAGGGACGCCAGACACGGCGCGGCCCAGGGTATCCCGCCGCGGCCCCGTGCGCTCAGACAGTGTTTCGGCCGAATCCCCTCACGAAATTCGGCCGAAACCACAACCCCTTCACACCAGGCCTCAAGCCCTGGCGCGTCGCCGGCGAAGGACGAAGATACCCGGCGCCGTCAAAACTGCCAAAGCCGCCACAATCGGCTGCCAGTCAGGCCGCGCCGCGCCGCC
>JAYRVN010000271.1:0-7966 GCA_041918535.1 Chloroflexota bacterium | reverse complement strand
GGCAAGTTGTTCGAGATTGCCCGACAAACGCCGGTGGTAGACGGCAGCGGCGCGCGCGATGCGATGGAACGATGGGCAGTGCGCCTGGCGGCAGAAACCCAGCCCGGCATCTGGTCGCGCAAGCATATCTTAATGACGCCGGGGCTGAATCACATCGGCCTTATGCGGGCCTTGCAGGAATATACGGAGACTTTGCGTTACGCTGATCCCATGCTTTATTTCACCTTGCCTAATGCGCCTTTCGTGGGCAGCGTGCGTTCACTGGATGCGATCGCCGGCTTCACGCTGTCTACCATGGCAGAAAGCTCCTTCCGTATTTTGTTCCCGGCGCCAGGCACGCCCGGTGTAGCGCGTAGCGCCGGGGCGTTTGAATGGGCCGATGTGTTAGTGGGTAATGTGGGCAGCATTCGGCGTTATGCGCCGGCCGACCTAAAACGCAAGGTGGTGGTCGTGGAAGCGGTCAATGAGGATGACATCGCCGATCTCAAAGCGCGGGGGGTGTCACTGATTGTGACCACATTGCCGACTCTAGACGACGCGGCAGTAGCTCACCATGGTGCGGCCACCTTTGAGGCCTGTCTGGTGGCTTTGCGCACCGACCCCGATGCCCCTTTGACCGAGAACACGTACCTTAACCTGATGGCGGATTTGCACTGGCAACCGGGTATCCTCCGCCTGAGTGAAGAAGCCAACGTTAATCGTTTCGCTTTCGTCATTCATCCGCTTTCCTTGAAGTTCATCCACAAAGCGCCCCAGTTCCGCTGGACACGCTATCTGCCGGATGCGTTGGTAGAACGGGCGGCAGCTTATTTGCCGCCGCAATATCTGAGCCGTATTACCGGCATTCAGAGCCCGGCTACCGGCCAAAAGGTGGAGGGTGTTCTTTTGACGCTGGGCGGTACACCCCGCGAGCTGATGCGCCACGACCCCGCTTTTGTCTATCGGCAATTGGTGAAAGCCGCCGCTATTGCTGAGCGGATGGGCGCGCGCCTGATGGGGCTGGGAGCCTTCACGTCTGTCGTGGGCGATGCAGGCATTACGGTAGCACAACAGGCGGACATTGCCATCACATCGGGCAACAGCCTGACGGTGGCGGCTACGCTGGAAACGGCCAAACAGGCCATCGTTAAGATGGGACACAGCCTGGACGAATCCAGCCATGCGCGAGCCATGATCATTGGCGCAACGGGGTCTATCGGGGCTGTCTGCTCTCGTCTGCTGGCCCAGGCTGTGCCCAATATCACGCTGGTGGCGCCGCGCCCGGAGAAGTTGATCGCGTTGAAGCGCACGATTGAGGAAGAGACGCCAGGGACGCAGGTAACTATCAGCACTTCGGCCGATGAGTATGTGGCGGACGCCGACCTGATCGTGACGACCACGACGGCATTCGACACGCGCATTGTGGATATCAGCAAATGCAAGCCGGGGGCCGTCATCTGCGATATCGCTCGCCCGCCGGATATCAGCGCCGAGGAAGCGGAGTTGCGGCCCGATGTGTTGGTGATCGAGTCGGGTGAGATTCTGTTGCCGGGGCAGCCCAACTTCGGCTACGACATCGGTCTGCCGCCGGGTGTCTCTTATGCCTGTCTGGCAGAAACGGCGCTGCTGGCGATGGAAGGCAAATTTGAGGATTACACGTTGGGGCGTAACATCGAGATTGAACGGGTGAAAGAAATTTATCGGCTGTACAAGAAACATGGCCTACAACTTTCCGGCATCCGTAGTCACGGACATTTCCTGACGGACGCGGACATTGCCCAGAAACGGCGGTTAGCGGATGTCTTACGCGGTGATCCGGCGCAGTTTGCGCGGGTGCAGGCAGATGCGGCGCAAGCGTTAGCCAAATTGCCGAAAGGCAAGAGCGCGATAGCGCAGGAGAAACGTCGGGTTGACCCGCGCCTGGCCGTGGCCGGCGCGGCGGCGTTGGCAGGCGGTCTATTGTGGTGGCGCAAAACCTCAAAATAAACACACGGCCGGCAGCGCCGGCTACGCGTTTGGCTGCGGCATGTCCGTTGAGTGTAGCCAAGCTTACACTATCTTCATTATCTAGTTGACAAGCGCGGCCGTCATCTGTGGCATAATGGTCTCAGGCGTTAATTGAGACTAGCTACTATGACTAACCTGGCTGCTGTTGCTGCGTTTTCTCTATCGGATTGGCTTCCGGCCGACGGCAGCCTTATGCCTGCGCTCAGCCATCTACTGCCTGACGCTGTCGCTATTTTCGGCCGAAAATCCACCTTCGATCCGCACCCCAGTGATCTCGACCTGCTCGCCTTTGGCCCGGCGGCAGAACTACTCGTTGAGCGGCGCCGGCCCGACGCCGATGCAAGCCCAGCCTTGGACATCATCTGGCTGCCGGCGGCGTGGCTGAACGAGCCGGAGCGATTGGCGCGCTATGGCTTGATCACACATCGCCTGTTGAGTTCCGACCTGCTCTGGGCAGCCAATGCACAGCCCCGGACGATGCAAGCCACCGTGCAACATCTGTTCGCCGAGCCGGATAGCCGACAAGCGCGTTTGACCGGCTTCTTCGATCTGGCCTATCTGACCGTGCGCGAGATCGGGGTCACCTGGGACTATCCACCGCTGGCGCTTTTTTGGCTGCAAATGGCGTGGGCGGCTTGTCTGGCGGCGCTGGCGGATGGGGCTGGGCAACTATGCCCCAATCTCTACACGCGCCCGTGGCCCTATATGCGCGTTCTGGGCCTGCCGGGCAGCCCCCTATTGGAGCCGGAATGGACGGCGGCCTTCCACCTGGATGATGATGTACCCGCGCTCATCGTCTTGCTGCGCCAGGTCTGCGTCATCGTGCGCCGGCTTTGTGCGGAACCGGTGTGGCCGGAGGTCATCCGACCGGGGACGCGCGCTGAGTATCGGTATTGGCTGGATTCGGCCGAAACGGAAGAACGCATCCGTGTCGCCTCAGACCTGGCCATGCAGGGTGACACCGCCGGGGCTGTCTGGTATCTACGCTTCTGTGCCTATTCGCTGGCCCGCCTGCCGTTGGTGCGCCAACATGCGTTGGAAGGCACACCAACTGCCTTCGGGCGGCCGGCGCGCGCCATGCGACCGGCTTTAGAGCAGACTTGCCCGGAGATTGTGCCGATTATCGGCCGAATCCTGGGCGGCGCAACGCCGCCAACTCTCGACAACCTCTCCCACACGCTGGCGCGCCTAGAGAGCCTCCGCCGCTACGCCGAAAGTCGGCTGGCCCAAGCCGGCTTCGACCTCACCCATTGCCCGCCCTGGCGCCCCTACCTGCGCCCCTAACATTCGTTAATCACAAACCCAAACCCAACCGATTCGGAGGAATATCATGGCAGACTTCAAAGAGTTACTCGATTTGTCGTGTGAGATGTGCGCCAAAGAGTTCGACAACGCCTTCGGCGCTACCCCCCGCCCCAGCGTCGTCATCGCCGGCGACGTGATCGTGGAAGAGTGTTGTTATGTGAAGGATGAGATTCGCTTCCTCAATAACGGCCGCCTCATCTTTGCTCCCAGCAAGGAACGTCAAGAGTATTGCCCACAATACACGGTCGCCTGCCGCAAACTCGTCATCGTCGGCGGCAAGAAACCTGGTTCGTTCAACCCATGCGGCCCGGACGATCCCGGCCAAGAATACGCGGCCAATAATGTTATCACCTGGCTCGACCGTCTCAACGCCGCCTCAACCGGCGCAGCGCCCAACCCCTCGCAAGCGGCCAACGGACTCAACCGCGACCGCAATACCTGGTCCAGCAATAACAACCCTAACGGCAACAACGGGGCTAACGGCGGCAACGGCGCCGGCGGCAACAACGGGGCTAACGGCAGCAACGGCAGAACGGCGCCCCGACAACTGGTCGTCATCGCCCTGGAAGTCGAGTTCGCGGGTATGACCGATCACCTCACCATTGATTGGGATGGTCAGGCCGGCGGCAAGGGCGGGCGCGGCCAAAGCGGCGGCGACGGCGGCGACGGCATGGGCGGGCGAATTGGTGAATCAGACACCACCTGGCCGGGCACAGGCTGCGATCGACAGCCGGGCAACGGCGGCGCCGGCGGCAATGGCGGCAATGGCGGAACCGGCGGCAACGGCGGCCGAGGCGGCAATGCCGGCCACATCTTCGTCATCAGCACGTCGCCAAATATCACCAGCGGCGGTTTCGTCAGCGGTCAAATCACCTATGTCAACGATGGCGGTACCGGCGGCGACGGAGGTCTGGGTGGTTATGGCGGGCGCGGCGGCCGTGGTGGCAATCCCGGCTTCAAGACCAGCGAATGCAGCGACGCCGCCAGCGGGCCTGATGGCAGCGACGGCTTCCCGGCGCCCGGCTTCGGCAGCGGTTCCAGCGATAACAAAGGCGGCGTCGGTGTGCATGGCGCTACCGGTCAGATTCAATTCCTGGAGATTGAGTCGCACCCCTGCACCGATCGGATACCCCTGGACATCGTCGTCAACAATATCGTCCCCAACGCGATCTGCCGGGACTTCTCGGCTGCCGCCACGGCCAATGTGGATATTAACGGGGCCAATCTAGCCCAGGTCAGCGCCGTCACCACCTCGTTAGCCAATGTTACCGCCACGATTAAACCCACCAGCACCGATACCCAACTCAATCTCAAGGTGGATGTGGCCGGCAACTCAGCGCTTGGCGTCGGCAGTTTCACCCTGGCGCGGCTCTTTGGCGCCAACAAAGTTGTGGCGAATGCGCTGACGGTGGGCCGCTTTGAAGTGATGGGAGTCGCGCCGAACACTGGCGCGCGCGGCCAAAGCGTGGCGGTCACCATCACCGGCACTTGCTTCGAGGTCGGCGCTATGCTGCAAAATGTGACCGTCAGCGGCGCAGGCGTGTCCGCTTTGAACGTGAATGTCCTGAATAGCACCACCATCCAATGCGTGTTCGAGATCGGCCAGTTGGCCCCCTTGGGCGCGCGCAATGTCACTGTTCAGACCGGCGCCATGAGCCACACGCTGCTGAACGCCTTCACCGTCACCAACTAAAGCCTCACCGATTGGACAGGCCCGGTCAACGTGGCCGGGCCTGTCCTTTGCCCTATGTTCCAAACTGCCCTTGACCGCGCCACGCACTTTCTGCTCAGGCAAGCCGAAGCCGGGTTCCCTGAGAGTTGCCACACGATGATTTTCCCACGCGCAGCCGGTTTCAGCGCGGCCAACGAGCGACAAGCCTCAGACCTATTCGCCAGGGCGGTGTTGGCCGGCGTTTGGCTGGATTGCGCCGCCTTGGGCCCGGCGCATGAGGCGGCAGCCTGGCGCGCTATCGCCCGGCGCGAGGCGGATTATCTAGCCCAAGCCAAACTGACCGATCGCGCCGGCGGCTGGAGCTACTTCCCCGATCTGCCAGAATTGCCGCCCGATGTGGATAGTCTGGCTGCCGTGCAAACACTGTTCGCGCGCGTCGCCCCAGACCATCTGCCCTTATGTCTGACACCGACAGCCCTGGCTCTGCAAGGGCAACGCGCCGACGGTGGGTTGACGACGTGGCTCGTGGCGGAAGATGACCCGGCGGCCTTGCGCGAGCGGATGCAATTTGCCATTGGCGCTTTTTGGGGCGATAGCGTAGACGTGGATGTCTGCGCCCGCTTCTACTTGAGCCTTTGGTTAGTGGATAACGTTCGCTATGGCGAACAGGCGCGGCAAGGGGCGGCGTTTATTTTGTCGCAGCAACAAGCTGACGGCTGTTGGCCGGCCAGTTGGTACTGGGGACGACTCTACAGCAGTTGTCTATGTCTGGAGTTGCTGGCGGCCCTGAAGACTGGCGAGGAGGCGCAGCGCCAAGCATTGGCAGGGATAGCGGCGCAACAACGGCCGGATGGCGGTTGGGGTGTCTGGCAAAGCACGCCGCTGGATACGGCTGTTGCCTTGTGGGTGTTGGGGCGCTGGGGGTCATCCGCTCATCGCGCCCAATGGCAGCCGGCGGCGGCGCGCCTGCTGGACTGGCAAGGCCACGATGGCCGTTGGGTGGGCACGCCGTGGATCAAGATGGAGATTGGCCGGGCGCAGGGACAGGTTGGGCGCACAGCCACGTATCAGAGTGACACGCTCACAACGGCTTTCTGTCTGCGGGCATTGCGGCAGATGGAACAGTGAGCGAATGCGCTCTCCCTCGCGGGAGAGAATCATGGTTAGCGCCGAGCCGCCAAGAGAAAGCCGCCAGCCAAGAGTGTCAGGCCAAGCGCACCCCACAGCCAAAATTCGGCCGAAAATGTCCCCTGCGTAGCGGCGGGCGGCGGCGTTAGGCGCAAAACCGGCGTCGGCGTCGCGCTGACAACGCCTGGCGTCGCGCTCGGCAAAATCAGCGCCGGCGGCGTCGGCGCGGCCAGTGTGGGCGTGGCCGTACTCGTCGGCAACGGCAGCGGCGTCGGCGTCACAGGCAACACAATCCACAGGTTATCCCCCGGACGGATAACCGCTTCACTACTTAACTGGTTATAAGTCAACAGTTCATCCACACGCAGGCCATAACGCGCCGCAATACTCCACAAGGAGTCGCCGGCCTGAACGACATGCGCCAGTTGCGGCGTAGCGGTCGGAACCGGCGGGCGTGTTTGACCCGGCAGCAGATGCACGATCAATGTATCGCCGGGATAGATAAGCGTATCGGCCGAAAGATTATTCAGCCAGATCAACTCTTCCACACTAATCTGATACAGCGCCGCAATTGTCCACAAGGTTTGTCCCGTCTTAACCACATGCGTCATCGGCGGCGTCGGCGTGGGAGGCGGCGTTTGGCCCTCACCCAACCGCACAATCAACTGGTCGCCTGGCTTGAGAAAGGCCTCATCGCTGAGATGATTCAGCCAAAGCAGGTCGGCCAGCGTCACACCATAGCGCGCGGCAATCGCCCAGGCGGTCTGGCCTGTCTGCACAACATGCTTGACGGAACCGTCAGAATCAGGCGGGCTAAGTTCGATAGGAGTGACCATAATCGGGCTTGTCGCCGGCAAGGCATTGCGCGGCGCAGCGCCCGTATCCGGCACGCCTAACAGCAAGACATAGAAATTCTGGTCGCCGTTAGTAGCAAACCCCACGCCCGCTTCCACATAGCGAGAAGAGGTCATATTGCTGAGATGCACCGGGCTGTGTTGCCACCAGGCCACCCCTCCGACCGGCGTCAGATCGGTACCGCCGACGATGTTTTCAGAAGCCCAGCCCACATAGCCCGCCGAGTTGGCCCGCGTTTGCGGCGTAGAGCCGTTGGTTTCCGTATGGCTGTAAATGACAGTAGCCGCCATCCATTGCGCGTGCCCCTGAGCGGCGGCGGCCAAGGCTGCATTATTCGATAAGCCCGCCAGCCCATAGGAGGCGCGCACCTGGTTGACAAGCGCCAAAATCTCGGAGGGTGGGTCAGCCTGCGCCCAAAGTGGGGCCGGGCGGCTCGCTACTAACCCCAGGAGGAATCCCATCAAGAGCAACCAGCGACACATAGGCTGCTACTATAACGAGAAGTGACCGCCACACCAAAACGGACGCCGGGTATGTGAATGGCGGGTAAGTTCGAGGCGTCGGAGCCTGGCGCCGCCGACTGCCAATGGGCCTTACAGGCCACGGATGACAAGACAGCCAAAGTCCGTTAGAATGACGGGAATGAACCATCGTCACCGGTTAGGCCGATCCCCTGACCGGGCAGGAGATTAGCCATGAGCAAACGTAGACGTTCGTTGCTGCGCGTAACGGAGCCGCGAGTAGTCGTCGGGCCTAGCGGTGTGCGGTTGCGGCCGCCACGCCTGCGTCTAGGCGGCAAAGGCATTGGGGTGTATCTGGGCCGACATGGCTTGAGTGTCACGCTGCGTCCCGGCGCGGGCGCGCGGCGACAGAATCGCGGCTGTCTTTCGCTCCTGCCGTGCGGCGTCCTGACACTCCTCGGCCTTTTAGTCACCCTGGTGTGGCCCTATAGTCGGCGTCGGGCGCGTTTGATGGCCGGGAATTCGTTCACGGCTGCGCGTCGTTACCAACGGGACAAAG
>JAYRVN010000270.1:0-4572 GCA_041918535.1 Chloroflexota bacterium | reverse complement strand
TGTCCACAATTCATCGGGCCGGTCGGTGTGATTTGAGCTTGTTTCAATTGGGTCTGCGCTTCCTCGAACACCTTCTCAATGAAGATTTATACATCCCGTTCGAGCTTGGAATACCCAATTAAAAAGTGTACGGTAGTGAATATCCGACCTCTTCCTATACGTTCACGCCGCCCGCCGGTTGTAATCTTCACCAGATATTAACCCATTCCCTGCCAACGCCATTGGCTTGCTCCGCTGCCGGTGCTACAATTCGTCCATGCTCTTCTGGGTCTTCAAAGCACTCCTCATCGTTTTCTTTCTCAGCATGTTCTTGCGCCGCAGCGGCGCAGCCTGGGGCATCGGCCTGTTAACCGTCACCAGCGCCGTGTTGCTGGATGCCATCGGCCAGACCTGGGGGCGTCCGTGGCTGTTGGACAACCTCGGTTTCTTCAGCTATGTTCTTGGCGGCATGTTGCTGGCCGGTTCGGCCGGATGGTTATGGCTGTTGCTCAGCCCGGCGACCCCGTCGGCGACCGGCCCGAAGATGGTCAAATTCACCCCACGCCCGGCCGAGCCGGCGGCTCTAGGCGGCGCTAACGGCGGCGCTCAGCCCGCCGTGGATCGCCAATTGATCTACGACCAGATTCGGCATAATCTGGGGCCGGATGATGTGCTGGACCTGCTCTTTGATTTAGGCATGGATGAGAACGCCGTATTAAATCCGAGCCAGGAGATGCCGCGCGTGATTGTGGCGCTGATGGACGATGCTGAGCAGCAAGGCAAAACGGGCGCGTTGGCTCTGGCGGTTGAGCGCATCCTGACGCCGTTGCCGCCGCAGAATTTGCCGCGCCTGGAAAAAATTTCGGCCGAATCCCCTCCCACCATCCTGCGCCAATTCCTTGTTGCCAACTACAACCTGAATCAACTCGAAGCCATCGTCACAGACCTGGGCCTGGATTGGGAAGAAATGGGCTCAGGCCCCAAGAAAACCCGTGTGCGCCTTCTCTTGCAGCATATCACCCGGCGCAACCAGCTCCCCAAACTCATTCAACGCCTACACGCGCCCGCGCCGGCCTGACCCCCCCCGCCTTTCATTCGCCGCTTAAGACTTTCCCTCAGTTTCTTTACCTGAGGGAGAATTCTCACTACAATGCACCGCAACGTCATGTGTGGCTGCTTCACTCTGTGCTTATGCCGAGCTATTCAGCCCCTAGAACGGCGACCGACTCCCTTCGCAGCGTCGGCGTCCGTATCCGGCCAAGGAAACCCATGTTCCAGAACATCAAAGATGTCCAACAGCGTCTGGGTAAACAGCAATACATCGCCTCCACGGAAATCTCGACGGTAGTTTATCTGGCGCAGAAGTTGTGCAAACCCATTCTCACCGAAGGGCCGCCCGGTGTCGGCAAAACCGAGTTAGCCAAAGCCTGGGCCGCCGCCCTCGGCCGCCCGCTCATTCGCCTGCAATGCTATGAAGGGCTGGATGAAAGCAAGGCGCTGTACGAATGGGAATATGCCAAACAAATGCTCTACACCCAGCTTTTGCGCGACACCCTCCAAAGCGCCCTAAAAGGCATTGACTCCCTCAGTCTGGCCGCCGAACGCATCGCCCAGGAAGAGGATGTCTTCTTCTCGGAGAACTTCTTGTTGCCGCGCCCGCTGCTCAAGGCGCTCATGTCTGACGAGCCGGCGTTGTTGCTGATTGACGAGATTGACCGCGCCGATGTGGAATTTGAAGCCTTTTTGCTGGAAATCCTTAGCGACTATCAAGTGAGTATTCCGGAGTTGGGCACGATTCGCGCCCGGCACGACCCGATGGTGCTGCTCACCAGCAACAACACCCGCGAACTGAGCGAAGCCCTCAAGCGGCGCTGCCTGTATTTGTACCTGGATTACCCGACTTTGGAGCAGGAGTTGGAAATTGTGCGCATGCGCGTGCCCGACTTGCGCCCGGAGTTGGCCCGCCAGGCGGTGCAGGTGGTGCAACAGTTGCGCAACGTGGATTTGCGCAAGCTGCCCAGCATCAGTGAGACGTTGGATTGGGCGCGCGCGTTGGTGGTGCTGAACGCCTCGTCCATTGACGAAGAGACCGTGCGCAACACCATGACCGTGCTTTTGAAGTATGAGACGGATGTGGCCAAGGCCAAACGCATGATGGGCGGGCGCGGCGCCGGCCGGCCGCAGCGCGGCGCGGATAATTAGGCGGCAGCGATCCGGCCGAGGAAGGTGGCGTCATGGATGATCGGATTACTGAATTTGTGCGCGGATTGCGGGCTGCCAATGTGCGGGTGTCCATTGCCGAGGCGCTGGATGCCTTTCGGGCTACGGTTGCCATCGGCGTCACCGACCGCGAATTGTTCCGCGACTCCCTACGCGCCACGTTGATCAAGGAGGCGCATGATTTCGCCGTTTTTGATCGGCTCTTTCCGCTCTATTTTGGGAGCGGCGGCCCGCCGCTCCAGGACGCCGGCGAGGGATTGTCGCCGGACGAAGACGAGATGCTTAAGCAGGCTTTGCAAGCCATGCAAGAGCGCACGCGCCGGTTGTTGGAGTGGTTGACCAGCGGCGAGGGGCCGACCAAAGAAGAGCTGGAGGAAATGGCTCGCCACCTTAGTGAGATGTGGCAGGATAGCCCCCAAAAGGGGCGCTGGATAACGCGCCGCATGTTGCAGGATTTGGGCTTCAGCGATCTGCCCGAACAGTTGGGGCGGTTAGCGCAATTGTTGCAGCAGATGGGGATGAGCCGGGAATCCATCGCCAATCTTATGGGGGTGGTGGAGCAGAACGCGGAAGCGTTGCGGGAGCAAGTGGCGGAGGCGGTGGGGCTGGAAGTGGCGCGTGATCGGGCTGAGAGCCGGGGCGGCGGTAAGGGCAGTGAAAAAATTCATGGCCCGGACATCATCCACAAACCGTTCTCGGCCTTAAACGGCGACGAAAAAGAGAAGCTGCGTGAGGAGGTGGGCCGCCTCGTGGCGCAGTTGCGCAGCCGCGCGGCGCTGCGGCGCAAGCGGGGGAGCAAAGGCAAGTTTGACTCGAAGGGCACCATTCGGACGAATCTGGTGTATGGCGGGGTTCCGCTGCAACTGAAGTTCAAGAAGCGCAAACTCAAGCCGAGCCTGGTGATGGTGTTGGATGTGTCCAATTCAATGTGGACGGTGTGCGAGTTCATGTTGCGCCTGGTGCATGAGTTGCATGATCAGGTGTCTAAGGTGCGCAGTTTTGCTTTTTATGCGGACCTGGCGGAGATTGATCCGCGAGCGATCAAGTTGCTGGATGATGAAGATTCGGCCGATCTTGTGTTCCAAACCATTCGTCGCAGCCTGCCCGGCGGCCATTACGCCACTAACTTGGGCCATAGCCTGAACACCTTCTACGACAAACATCTGAATTGCGTCACTGCCCGCACCACCGTCATCATTGTGGGGGACGGGCGCAACAATTACAACAACCCGCGCACAGACCTGGTGCAAGATTTGGGTCGGCGCGCCAAGCAGTTGTTGTGGTTCACACCGGAGCAGCGCACGCTGTGGCAGGAAGGGGATAGCGACATGCTGCAATATGAACCGTTGTGCGACAAACTGTTCATTGTCCGCAACCTGGCTCAACTTTCGGCGGCGGTTGACCATCTCCTGACTTCCGTCTAGAAGTTGAAATTAGCGCTGGACAGGCAGACGCACGCAGAAAAGAGGGCGGGCGGCGACCGCGCGAGTGCCGCGTTGAAGGCGGCGGCTATCTCTGTTAAAATCTGGCGGCGACGGCGTTGAAGCGGTGTAACGCGGCATCAAGGAGTGCGGTGTGAGCGGGATTTTGGATGAATTGCGTTGGCGCGGGTTGGTGTATGACCACACGGACGGCGTGGCTGAACGCGCTGCCCAAGAAAAGTTGGTGCTTTACAACGGGTTTGATCCGACGGCCGACAGTTTGCATGTGGGTCATCTGGTGCCGATGGTGGGGTTGGCGCGTTGGCAACGTTTCGGCCATCACCCGATTGCCGTGGCGGGCGGCGGCACGGGTATGGTGGGCGACCCTAGCGGGCGCTCGACGGAAAGGAACTTGCTTTCGGCCGAAATTATTGCCGCCAACCTGGAACGCATCCAAGCCCAACTCGCTGCCATCCTCGACTTTGAGGTCAAATCTAACCCCGCCCGCCTGGTCAACAACGCCGATTGGCTGGGCCAACTCCGCGTGATTGACTTCTTGCGGGACGTCGGCAAACATTTCACCGTCCAATACATGATCGGCAAAGATTCCGTGCAATCTCGCCTGGATCGGGAAGACGGCCTCTCGTACACCGAATTTAGCTACATGCTCATGCAGGCCTACGACTATCTCCATCTGCACGATACCTATGGCTGTGAGCTGCAAACCGGCGGCAGCGACCAGTGGGGCAACATCACGGCCGGCAGCACCCTCATCCGCAAAGTGCGCGGACGGACGGCGCATGGGCTGGTCTACCCGCTCATCACCCGCGCTGACGGCACGAAGTTCGGCAAGACGGCCGAGGGCGACTCGGTCTGGTTGAGCCCGGAGCGCACTTCGCCCTATCGCTTCTACCAGTTTTTCTACAACACCGAGGACGCCAGGGTCATGCAG
>JAYRVN010000269.1:0-6128 GCA_041918535.1 Chloroflexota bacterium | reverse complement strand
GGCGTTGGAGGATGGCTAGGCAGGCGAGATGGAGAATTTCGGCCGAATCCTCGCTCCCCACCTCTGCCAAATCCCCGCCGGCCGACCCGCCCATGACCCAAGCCTGGGCCTGTTCCAGCACTTCCCCAGGATAAGGGCAAGCGACTTCTCCTATCGTCACCCACACCGGTCGCGGGCCTTCGCCGCCGACCAGCGTCACCTCGGCGCGACCGGGTACGCCGTAATGCGACAGGAGTTGTTGCCAGCCCTCGCGCAAACGTTCCGCCCACGCCGGCTGCGGTAGGCGAGCGACCAGGGCGGGCGGGAGCATGACGCGCGCGGGCAGAATTGGCTCGGTCGGGGTTGTCATCCGGCAGCCTCGCTGGGGGTGGCAGGCAGACATTCGGCCTGGGCGATGACCATCAGGTCCGGCGATTCCAATTCCAGCAGTCGCCGCACATAGGGACGCACCCCGGCATCGCGCACAACGGCGACAAGCCGGCGACCGGGTGGAACGATTTGCGCGGCCAGCCAGAGTTGCGCCTGTCGGAGAAGTTCCTGAGCTTCTACGGGAGGCAGGGCCAGGAATTGCCGGCCATTTTGGTTGGTCAGGCGTAGGGCAACGCCGGTTTCAATTTCGGGCGGCAGGAGCGCGCTGAAATCGTCGGGTTGGTTGCCGGGCAGATAGTTTTGGAGTTGTTGGCGCGCCGCCCGCAGGGCCACATAAACGTCGTCGTCCGGCAGGCCGGTTTGGCGCACGGCGGCTAGCAGGGCGCGCCAGTCGGTAATGGGGACGTTCTCGCTCAGGAGGGCATGCACGACGCGGCCGAAGCGGCGTCGGCTAACAGCGTCGGGCAGGGCGGCGGCGATGAGTTGGGATTCGGCCGAATTTCCTCCCCAGCTTTCCAGCAAATTGGCTATCTCCTGCTCCCCGACAAATCCCGGCAAAGCCCGCCGCACGCGCTCCTCCAGGTGGGCCACCAGATACAGCAACGGGTCGGGAAATAGCGTCAGACCATGCCGGGTAACCGTCTCCGCGTAAGCCTCAGCTACCCAGGCCCCCGGTTTCAAGGAGACGGGAACGAGCGCGGCCTCCTGCGCCTCGGCAGGCACGCCGGCCGCCGTCAGCGCCTCCGGCGGGTGCGGCGCAAAGAGCGCGCCGGGCGGAATCCGCCCCATCACCACCGGAATCTCATCAATCAGGATGAAATAGGCACGCCCGTCTGAATCCGCCTCGCTAACCCGCACGCGCAGGGGGGGAACCGTCACGCCTAGCTCTAGCTGAAGGCGGCTGCGCAGTTCCGGCATATAGCGGGTGAAGAGCGGCCACGTGGCGTTCGGTTCCGGCGGGGCGAGGTCTTGTCCCAATTCGACCGCCAACTGGGTCACAATGGCGAGCATTTGGGTCGAGGTTGACTCCGCTTCCGGCATCCCCAACGCCTTTTCCAGGTAGCCCCGCAACCGGTTACGCGCAACTTCCCACTCTCTGGTTTCGTCGGCGCGAGCCAACGCTTGCCACACCGCATCCACCTGCCAGTAGTGCGTTAGCGATGCCAAGTTTTCGGCGCTCCACTGGCCTAGAGCGGCGGCCGGGTGGGCTTGGATTGCGCGGAAGCCGTCGAAGGCTGCCGTGAATGCCACCTGCGCTGGTGGGCCGGCGCCTGCGGCCAGGCCGGCCAGGGCGCGCCACTCGGCTTCGGCGGCGGCATGGGGCCCGAATAGGCGTTGACTCAGGGCGGCCTGCGCCAACGCCGCCGTCTGGTCGAAACTGCCGGCGCGGAGCGCGTGTTGGCCTGCGGCCAGGCTGTCGGCGGCGACCTTTTCCAGGCCCAGGCGCGCTTCAGGGAAGTCAAGGCCCGGCGCTAACAGGCGACGATAAGCGGCGGCGGCGTCAGCCCAGCGCCCGTCCTGACGGTATAAACGGCCGCGCGCTGCTTGCGTCGCCAGCCAGGCGGGCGCGCCGACATCGGCGGTTTCGGCACCGAGAGCTTCCAACTCAACCAGGGCAGGCGATTCGGCCGAATCCGTTTCCCACTCCGCAAACGCCTGCCGAAAACGGCTTATTGTCTCCCTGGCTATCGATTCGGTCGGATCATCGGCCTGACGGTTATCCCGCCACTCATCCAGTAAGATCAGGGCTTCGTCTACCTGCCGTTTGACCGTTACCTGTTCCAGGCTGCGGCGCAACATGGTTTCAGCCGCCGGGATGTCACTCAGCGTCAAATAGCATAGCGCCAGGTCAAGGGCCGCATCGAATGCGTCGTCGCGCGCTTCCAGGCGCGCTTGCAAATAAGGCAAGGCTTCGCGGATATAGCCCAGGTGATACCCGGCCCAGCCAAAATCAACCTGATAATCGGGTTGCTCAAACTGCGGGTCGGCCCGGCGCTCCCAAATCCAGGCATAATCGGCTTGGGCGGCGGCAACTTGTCCGGCCAGGCGTTGGATGTTAGCCCGCACCTTGCGCTCCCAGAGGTCGGGGGTGTCAGGTTGGAAGGCCGCCTGAACCAGCGCCAGGGCCTGATCGAACTGGCGTAAAAAGTAGCGCGCCACGGCTTCCCAACTTTGGTAGAGCTGGCGCGACTCGGGGTTATCGCTCTGGACGATTAACCGCGTTAATATTTGAGTGGCCTCCTCAAACTCGCCGATGTTGATGAGCGCGCCGGCCTGCTCCTCTAGCAGCTCTCGGTTATCGGGGTTAGCAGCGAGGGCGTGGCGGGCTGCCGTCAAACCGTTTTGATCCAGGTCCAAGAAGCGGTAATACATCGCCAGCGCCGCCCAGCGCCGCGGTTCTTCCTCGCATAACAGCGCCCGTTCAACGTAGGCGGCTGCCTCCCACCAACAAGCCGACATATTCGCGCCGGGCACACGCGCCAGCCGGTCAGCGATGGTGGCGCGGGCTAAATATGCCCAGGATTCCTCCGGCGCTATCGGCCCTTTGGCGGCGCCGGCTTGCCAAACCTGGCAACTTCGGCGAATGGTATCGGGAATGACGTAGGGCGGGTCGCTACGATAACTCTGAATGCGCAAGATGTCGGCCAGATACCAGAAGTTGATCGCTTGATCGCGATTATAACGCCAGGCGCGGCGGAAAAGGCGCGCCGCCTGCGCATAGTCAGAAAGCCAGTAGAATTGCGTGGCCGCCGTATGATAGGCCGCGCCCGCTTCCACCGGTTGGCCCAGAGCGCGCAACAAGTCCCCTTTGAGCCAATAATAATGGCGATTCGGGTATGCCGTTTCGTCGCGTAAGCCCAGCGTGTGGGCTTGTTCAAGAATGGTCAGGGCCCGCTCATGGTCGCCCGTTTGGTGGAAATAGCGCGCCAGGTGGAGATAAAGGTTGCCGCTGACGGGGTTCAGCAAGCGGTTGAGGTAGGTTATTGGATCAACCTCATCGGCAACGGCCGCCACCGCCTGGTCGTAGTAGTCGCGGGCCTCCGCCCACCAGCCCTGTCCCTCGGCCAGCCAGGCCATGCCCACATAGCCTTCCGGCTCTCCCGGCCCCAGCTCAATGGCTTGTTTGAAATACGGGTTGGCTTTGCGCGCCTGATCCTGGTCACGAAAGAAATGGCCCATGGCAGCCTGGGTGAAGCTTTGCCGGGGGGCGAGGGCAAGGGCGTGTTCCAGAGCGGTTTGGGCGGCAGTCACATCGCGGAGACGATAGAGGTGGATTCGGCCGATTAATACCCACAACCCCGCCCGCGTCGCCGCCTCTCCCTGTTCCGGCAACCGGTGAACCAGGTCAAGCAAAACATCCAGCGCTTGTTGCGGGTTGTCCGCCTGGATGGCCTCCGTAGCAAACACAAAACGCAGCACATCCGACAACATCGTCGGCGGATAGGGCAGTGGTTCCCGCGTCAATTGCCGGCAGATCGTCAATTGACCATCTACCAGGGCCTCGGCATACAACGTATACCAACGCTGAGCCGCTTGTTCCGGTTCTGCCAAAAACGCCTGGGTCAGGCCCGCCTTTTGCGCGTCCCACCAGGCCGGTTCCAATCGCCGCCGCCGGTTGGACACGGCTTCTAAGGCCAGCACAGCCTGGTATGCTTCCAACAGCAGCGTGATCAGTTTCTCTGCCTGTTGTCGCTGCTGCTGGAGTCGCTGCGCCGCGGCCGCATAGGTGGGGGTCGCCTGAATCTCGGCCGCCAGGCCGGAGATGATGGGCAGCAACCACCCCGGCTCAACCCCCAATTCTTGCGCCAATTGGCGGCAGACGGCCAATACCCTACCCGCCACTTCGCTTAAGAGGGTGTCATCTGTCACCTCGACCGAGGCGCGGGCCACGCTCTGGGCTAACGCCCAAACGTCGCGCAGAGAAGGCAGGTCAGAAGGTGAGTCAGTCAACGCGGCGATCTCCCACGGGTCATTGTACAGATAGCGTCATCGCCAGCAAAACCTGGATGAGGGTCAGATCAGACCCGGCAGTCTGAGAGCATTGCAGAAGCAGGCTTTGAATGGCGGCTTTGTCTTTGCCGCGCAGATCGGGTTCCAGCGAGGCCAGCCAGGCGAAAAAGGCCGCTCTTTGTTGCATGTTCAGGCCTAGCTCGCTCATCTTGCGCTCGGCGGCCGCGATGATGACGGCTATGAGGTCGTCGGGGCCGGGGGCTGAGCCGACAGCAGGGGCCGGCGAACCGCGCAGGTCGGTCAGTCGTAAGGCTACCGGCAGTCGGCCGAAGCTTTCGGGTGTGGGCGCGGCGCTGCCGCGTAGCGTGCTGCCCGACAGACCGACATCCAGGCCGGAGGCTGGGCCGACGTGGCTGGTTGTATCGCTCGTGGGCGGGGGTTGGCCTGTCGGCGCGGCCGGACTGGTCATATCGCCTGCCGCTTCCGCGCGCGCAGGGGGTGGTGGCTGGATGATGCCGTCGTAACTATGGAGGAAGAGGATGGGTGTGCCGAAGACGCGGTTGCTGTAGCCGTGGTCGAAACCGATTTGATCGCGGCCTAGTTGGACGGCTTCGTCAATGCCTTTGCCTTTGGCTAGCTCTGTATAGAAGGTCTGGCTGAATTTGATGGCATCTCCATTGCGGATGACATATTTCATGGCGACGACGGCGGGAATTTCGGCCGAAAGCAAGCGCGGCGCAAACCCGGTGAAGCTCGTCAGGGCCATCCGATTCACGCCCATCTCGCCCCCTTCGCACATTTGCAGGAACACCAGGCGGGGAAAGGTCTGGGCGCGCTGAAAACATTTCACCAGCAGCGTGTCATCACACCAGAAAACCTGGTTGCCGCTCAATTGTGTGAAGGCAATCTGCGCCCGGTTGCCGGCGAAACGGCCATGCCCAATGAAGTGAAAGATGTGCGGCTTAAATTCGTCTAGCCGGGCAATGAGGTTTTCCGTGTTGGGTTGCTTGAGGATGGAAACTTGAATCGCTCCTGCGCTCGTTTTGGAGCCGTCGGCTTCCGTCAAGCCTGTCGCCCCCAGCTTCTCGATTGCCTCGATCACGGGTTGGGCCACAATGGTGTCCAGATTTTCCGGCCGCGAAACCGCCACCAGAATCTTCAACGGCCGGTCGGCGGGCCTTAACGTCGTGCGATTTTGTCCGAGAGGGAAGAAGCGCGCCAGAACCAGATCAACCCGCGTCGCCAGGAAGTCCCCGCTTCTGGTGTCCGGGCAATACAAAAACTCCCAGGGCAAACTAATCAGCGCTTCTTGCTCATCGGTGAAAGTGAGTTGCAGGCGCAGCCGTTTGTTGGCGACACGCGCTTCTTTCAATTCGTCCTGGAACAGGTCTTCAATTGAGCCGGTGAATAACGCGCGATAGAGATAGCTGCCCAGTACGGACAGTTCTTCGTTGCGTGTCACCTGGTCGCGCCGCAAGAGGTCTTCAAACACCTCTAGCGTGGCTAGAATCAAGGGATCATCCAGGTTGAGCTTGCCCTTCGCCACCCGCCCGGTATCATTGACGGCCTCCACGCCTTTTTCGCGCGCCGTCCGCACCGTGATAGTTAGCTCGTGCCTGCGCTCCGTTGTTGTCATACCCAATCGTGGCGACTGTCCCGCCGTGTATGTGTCGAACCAGTTAAGCAACAAACGCCCGGGCCGGCGCGGTTAGGCAACCGGCAAGCCGGGCGCGATAGGTTGGCTAAGGTTCGTCGAGTTTATTCAAAGCCTGGGCCATTTGCTGTAGTTTGTGCTCATCGGCCTGACG
>JAYRVN010000268.1:0-2518 GCA_041918535.1 Chloroflexota bacterium | reverse complement strand
ATCGAGATGGGGCATAGTCAAGAAGGCGCAACGGCGTAGACGCGTCATAGCTCGGCTGGGATGGCCCGTTGAGGCAGATGGGGGGTGGGAATTCGGCCGAATCGCCCACTACCCCCTGCCCGTCACAGTTACCTTACCTTACACTTTATTCTAGCGCAAACTGGCGGCGGCGGAACATTGTGCCCCAATCAAAGTCATGCTATCCTAGCAGGCAATAGCCATACATCGGAGGCAAAATCCCATGGGCGAATCACTCATTCCTATCCGTCCGGCCTGGCTCGACCACGCCTCAGCCTATCACCTTCCGCTCTGGTTTGACAGCCGGCGCGTTCAGCTCCACACCCGTCTTTTTTTGCGGACGGCCGGCCTTGATCCCGATCTCTTCTTCAAAGCCGGCGAGCGCTTTAAGGCCATGGGCGCGCATGTCATCACACGCCACATTGTCAGTAGCGGGGAGGGCGCGTGGTGGCCCAGCCGTTATGGGGATGTTCTGCCCGAGGCCGTCGGACGCAACCTGGCCCAGGAGATCATTGACGACGCCCATCGCAACGACCTCAAGATCATCGTTTATTATCGGCACATCGAGAATGCCTGGGCTGCTAAACAGCACCCGGATTGGCAATGTGTCGATGCGGCCGGGCAACCTATCGCTGCGCCGCGCGGCGTGAATATGTGCCTAAACACTCCGTATGCCGACTTCGTGCTCAATCGCCAGTTAGAATTAGTCGAGATGGGGGCGGACGGTTTCTACTATGACAGCGTGCACATGCCGCGCAGCGGTTGTTGGTGTCGCGCCTGTCGCGCCAAATTCAGGGAACTCAGCGGACACGACCACCCGGTTGCCGCCGACGTCAACGATCCACTCTGGCACCAACTTAAGGAATTTAACAACAATACCATGGCCCTGACCTTTTTGCGCTGGCGGCAGGCGTTGCACCAGCGCAATCCCAACGTAGTCATGGTGGTGGGCAGCAATGTGTGGCCCGGTTCGGCCGATAAACATCAGGATCACCGCATCTTCCGCCTCATAGATTCACACAAAACCGAATACGACAAAGGCTTGCGCGCTCAAGGCAAGGCGGTCACCTGGCCCATGCCGCGCAAGTTCCGCGCTATGGATACCGATGTACGTCTGGCGCTGGGTTTCACTCTGGCGCGTGACGCTGCCGACGGCCGTCCCGCCCATGTATGGATGCCGGGCCTGCGCGATGAGGCTCACGCTCTGGCCTCCACGGCCGCCGTGTTAACGCATGGCTGCATTGCCAACCTGGACGTCAAGGAGCAAGACCTGCCGGACATGCGCTTCCAACCCGCCCTGGCCCTGGGCGATCACGTCTCGCCCCACCTGGCCGGCAGCCGGCCGTGGCGTTGGGCCACCGTGTTGCACTCGGAGCTAACGCGGGATGCCTATGCGCTGGATTCGCGGCAGATGTGGCGGCGCGTGCTGTATCCGCTCTACGGCGCATTTCATGTGCTGATGCGGCTGCGTTTGCCCGTGGGGTTTATCACCGACAGCCAATTGGAAGAAGGCCGGCTGGAGGATAGCCAGGTATTATTCGTGCCGGACGACAGCCTGCTCACCTCCGCCATGCGTCAGGCCGTGCAGACCTTCCAGGCCAAAGGGGGTCTGGTCATTGTCAATCATCTGCCGTGGAATTGGCAGTTGGAGGAAAATTGGGCTTCAGCCTGTGAGAATTTCCGGGCGGCTCTTGGCCCGGCTTTGCCCAAAGCGCCGGTACAGGCCTTGGGCGGGCCGGAGAAGATGCAGATGGCGGCTTATGTGAACGCCGAGAAGCGTCAATTGGTCGTGTGCCTGACCAACGATATCACCTGGACGCGGGCGAAGGCCAAGGGGCTGGAAGGGGCAGAGGCGGACGAAGAGGACGCGGACGAAACGACTCCGGTCGAACTGCCGCCGCCTTGTCAGGGCGTGTCTGTGCGGCTGCGCGGGCCGGAGACGCCCCGGCACATCACGGAGGCGCTTAGCGGGCAAACCTTGACGGCGCGCGCTCAGGGCCAGGCGATCCTGGTGGATGTGCCGACTTTTCAGCACCTGGCGTGTGTGGTCGTGCAGTATTAGCCGGGGGCGATTGATCGTTTAATGGGTCGTTTGCTACGCGAATTGGCGTGGCACAACGGGATCAAGTCGGCTTGCCGGCCGCTTTTTCCCGCTTCATTTGCATGAACTTCTTGGCCGTCTCCACGGCGGTAGAAGCGTCCCGGCAGTAGGCGTCCGCTTCGATATGCTCGGCAAAAGCGGCGTTAAGGGGCGCGCCGCCGACTAAGACGATGATGTCCTGCCGCAGGCCGGCAGCCTGAAGGGCCAGGATGACTTCACGCATATAGGGCATGGTAGTGGTGAGCAAGGCGCTCATGCCCAGGATGTCGGGTTGGTGTTGGCGGATGGCGGCGAGGTATTTTTCGGCCGAATTATTGATCCCCAAGTCGATCACCTCAAACCCCGCCCCCTCCATCATCATGCCCACCAGATTCTTGCCGATGTCATGAATGTCCCCCT
>JAYRVN010000267.1:0-16983 GCA_041918535.1 Chloroflexota bacterium | reverse complement strand
TGAATGGGCAACTGATCCCCGTTGGGCAGGCATTAAACGGCCTTATTCGGCCGAAAAAGTTGTCCAATTGCGCGGTTCCATTCAGATTGACTACACCCTGGCCCGCTTAGGCGCCAAACGGCTGTGGAAACTCCTGCAAACCGAGCCGTTTGTCCGCGCTCTCGGCGCGCTCACCGGTAACCAGGCCGTGCAAATGGTCCAGGCCGGCTTAAAAACCATCTACCTGAGCGGCTGGCAAGTCGCTGCTGATGCCAATGAGGCCGCCCACACCTATCCCGACCAGAGCCTCTATCCGGCGGATAGCGCGCCCAAACTAGTCAAACGCATCAACAACGCGCTGGAGCGCGCCGACCAGACCACCCACATGCACGACGACCACAGCATCTACTGGTTTGCCCCCATTGTCGCCGATGCCGAAGCTGGTTTTGGCGGCAACCTTAACGCCTTTGAGCTGATGAAAGCGCTCATTGAGGCGGGCGCAGCGGCGGCTCATTATGAAGACCAGCTCTCCTCGGCCAAAAAATGCGGCCACATGGGCGGCAAGGTCTTGATCCCGGTCGGCGAGGCTGTCAACAAATTGTCAGCGGCTCGCCTGGCGGCCGATGTTTGCGGGGTATCTTCGCTCATCGTGGCGCGCACCGATGCCGAGTCCGGCACATTGCTGGCTAACGACGTTGACCCGCGCGATCACCCCTTCATCGCCCATCGCCAACGTTCTGCCGAGGGCTTCTTCTATGTCAAGCCCGGCATTGAATACAGTATCATGCGCGGGCTGACTTATGCTCCCTACGCCGACATTCTATGGATGGAGACGGCGCACCCCGATCTAGATGAGGCGCGTCACTTTGCCGAAGCCATTCATGCCGTTTACCCGGGCAAGCTCCTGGCCTATAATTGTTCCCCCAGTTTCAACTGGCGACGCAACCTAAGCCCCGACAAAATCGAGACATTCCAGGAAGAGTTGGGGCGGCTAGGTTACAAGTTCCAATTCGTCACCCTGGCCGGCTTCCATTCACTAAATGCGAGTATGTTTGAACTAGCCCAGGCTTATGCGCAGCGCGGCATGGGCGCTTATACGGAGTTGCAGGAGAAAGAATTTGCCATGGCCCCGCTGGGTTATGCGGCAGTCAAGCACCAGAGCTTCGTCGGCGCAGGTTACTTCGATGAGGTACAAATGGCTGTGACGGCCGGACACGCTTCCACAACGGCGATGCACGGCTCAACTGAAGAAGAGCAATTTGCAGTGATGCCGGTAGCCTGACATCGCCGCAGCTTAACCGAATACGCCTCCTTCTGGTCCCGGATGCGGCTACATCCCCCGTAGTCTTGTCCGGTGTACCTCCTCCTCACTGGCGGCGAGGGCAATGGTCATCCCCCGACCCTTGCCCTCGCCCTTTTTACATCCCAGAGTGTCGCTATCTCAACTCACCACGATAGACGAGCCGTCGCGGGTTTTGGTCACTTCGATGCGCGTCGGGAAGGCATCGCGGAGCTCATCCAGGTGGGTGATCACCAGAATTCGATGGAAATCGGCCTGAATGGAATTGATGGCTTCGACCAGACGCTGGCGACCGTCCGGGTCCTGGCTGCCGAAGCCTTCGTCAATGACCAGAGTTTGCAGGCGTGCGCCGGCGCGTTTGGCTAATAGACGGGAGAGCGCCAGCCGGATGGCAAAATTGATACGGAATTGCTCGCCGCCGCTGAAGTTTTCATAAGGACGGTCGCCAAAGTCGTCCTCAATGCGGATATCCAGGGCCTCGATCTTTTCGTCACGCGTCTTCAGGGCGCGCTGGGTCTCAAAGCGCACGCGCATGCGCCCACCGGTGAGCCGTTCCAGAATGTCGTTGGCGTCGTTTTCAATTTCGGGCAGGGCGTGTTCAATGAGTAAGGCTTGCACACCGTTGTGGCTGCAGGCTCTTTCCAACCGTTCGAGGCGTTCCAGCAAGAGGGTGAGGGTGATGCGTTCGGCCGATAATGTCTCTCCGGCCCGGCGCAAGTCATCCAAAACGGCCAGTTTTTGCTCGGCCACGCCCACGCGCCGTTGCAATTGTTGCATCTCTTCCCGCAAACGTTGGACCTCATGCTCGATCGGCCGAATATCGGCCGAATCCGCCTGGAGCGCCGTCAGTTGCGCCTGCGCCGTCTCGTATTGCTGCATCTGTTCCAAAACATGTTGGGCCGCCTCCGCCCGTTGCTGCGTCAGATCGGCCACCGTCTCCACCAGCGCGCGCAAAGCCGCTTGTGCCAGCGTGAGCGCGCGAAAGCGTTCCGGCGCCGACGCCAATGCCTGGCGCTGCTCACGCACCTCGGCGTGGGTCTCCGCCGCATAGCCCAGCGCCGCCGCTTGCGCCTCCAAATCAGCCAGCGCCGCGCGCGCCCCCGGCGCATAGGCCGCCTCCGTCAACTGGCGGCCGAGCAGGGCCAACATCGGTTCCCCTGTCGTCGCCCAATCGGCTGCGGCCCGATCGATCTCCGCCAGGCGCGCTTCTTGCGCCGACAAGGCGCGCTGGTGCTCAAGCCGTTGCCGGTCGAGCGCCTCTTTGCGGGACACAGCCGAGGCCAGACGCTCCACTTCCGCCAGTTGCGCGGTGATCGCCGCGTCATCGGCCAGCCGATGCGTCATTTCCGCCAGACGTTCTGCCTGGCCCCCGGCCTCCCATTCCGCCACGGCGCGTTCGATCTCTTCCAGACGGGCCTGGGACTTAGCCTGGCGTTGCTGCTGCAACTGATGATCCCGCTCAACCCGGCCAAGTTGTTGAATAGCTTGCTCACGTCGGGCCATATCGGTCTGCACGGTTTGCAGGCGCAGCCGGTTGGCGCGGTAATGCTCGGCCAGTTGCGCCCGCTCGACTTCCAGATCGGCCAACACCTGTTGGCGATGCAGCGGCGTCAACTCTTGACCGCACAAGGGGCAGTGTCCGCTGGTATCTTCCGCCAAGCGCTCCAGGCGTTGCCGAGTCTTCTTGCCTTGCTCTTCCAGGCGGGGTTGTTCCGCTTCCAGCGCCGTTTTCTCGCCGCGAATCTCGGCCAATTGCTCCCGTTGCGCATTGAGTTCCGCCAGTTGCGCCTGCAAGCGTTCCAGAGCAACCGTGGCTTCGGCCAAATTAGCCGCCACGCCGCTGTGTTCTTGCCTCAGCGCGGCGATACTGTCGGCCTGACTTTGCAACTGATTAACTGCCTGCGCCAGAAGTTGCCGCTGACCGGCGAGTTGTTGGTAAACACTGTGCGCCTGATGATAGGCTTGTTCCTGGGCGGCTAGTTCGGCTATTGCAGCCTCCAGCCGGGTCAGTCCGGTTTGTCGCTGTGTCATTGCCTCCGCCAGACTCTGGCGCTCGGATTGCATGGCGCGGACGCTATCGGCCTGAGCCGTGAGGCTGCGTTGTTGCTGGAGCAATTGACTGCGGGCGCTTTCAATCGCCAGTTCGTGTGGGCGTTTGCGCTGTTGCAGGGCGTTCCAGGCTTGGGCGCGTTCATCCCACTGCTGCAGTTCTACCTCAAGACGTTGCCAGGCGGCATATTCGGCCGAAATTTCCTCCTCCTGCGCCGCCACAAGCTGATGCTCCGCCTGTTCCCCTTGCCGCCGGGTCAACTGCGTCGCCAATTCCAGCGCCTGCCGTTGAGCGCGCTCCAGCGTCGCTTGATGATTCTCAACCAGTCGTTGTTGCTGCCGCAAAATCTCTGCCGTGCGCTGCATCTCGCGCAGCAGCGCCTCCTGCGCCGTCAACTGCGCGGCCACCTGGCGGGCGCGAGCCTGCTCGGCCGCCAACTCCGCTTCGCGTTGCGCTTGTCGGCCCAGCTCCTCCTCGGTTTCCTGTCTGCGGGCATCCAGCAAGTACAGGTCATTCTTCACCTGTTTGCGGCGTTCGCTGACGATCTCCTTGTAGGCATTCCACCGGCCGACGCCCAACAACTCCGCCAATATCTCCTTGCGGCGCGCCGCCGTCTGGTTGGTGAACTCATCCGCCTTGCCCTGAAGGAAAAAACTCGCATTAGTAAAAACGTCATACGACATCCGCAGGGTGTTCTCGATAGCCTGTTCCGTCTCGCGCAACTTGCCTTCGCTGAGGGTTTTCCACTGACTTTGTGCGGCGTCGGTAGCCAGTTGAAACTCCAATTGGGTACGCCCATTGGCCCGCTTGCGCCGGATGACGCGGTAAACATTACTTTCCAGGCCAAAGGTGAAGCGGACTTCGGCTGCATCCCCCTGTTTCAAGGCCAGGCGGTTGATGATGTCCTCTTCCGAACGGCTGCGGCTCTTGCCAAAGAGCGCCCAGGTCATGGCTTCCAGGATAGAGGATTTACCGGCGCCGTTGGCCCCGGAGATGCAGGCCAGATGGATGCCGGTGTAATCCAGAATGGCTGTCCGGCGATAGGATAGAAAATTGGTTATTTCGAGCTTGAGAGGGATCATGCGCGTTCTACGAGGGTTAGCCGACAGGCTCAGGCGTTGCCCTCGGCAAAGGCCTGGCCCAACACTTCGCGGGCAAGTTTTTGCAGAGAGGCCGTTTCTTCGGGGGCTACACCCTGGCTTTCCCAATAGCGCGCCAGCAACTCTTCCGGGCTGAGGGATTCGAGGGCGATGGTGTCGCCCAGGCGCGAGCGATTCTCGCCGCGTCGCTGCTTGGCGATGTAGAAGCTGAGCGCGTCGGTGAAATGGCGGGCCAGGGCGGTCTCGTCGAGCAGGGTTTCCCAGTCACGCGGGTAGCTCAATTGTAAACGACAGACCGCGCCGGCAGTGCGTTCGGGGGAGGGCAGTTGGCGCAGGATGTCGGGCATGAAGGTTTCGGCCGAACTGTTTTCCGGCCCGAATTCCAGTGACCAATCCACGAAATCCCGCGTCTTGAGCTGCACAAATTCCCAGGTGGTGTGTCCCTTGCTCACCGACGCCAGCACAAACCCTTTGGCTTCCCGCGTCTCGCCAAAATCAATCCGCTCAATGGAGCCGGGATAAACAACCGGCGGCTGTAAGCCGGGATTCAACTCCTGGTGTTTGTGGATATGTCCCAGGGCCACATAATCCAGGCGTCGGTCGCGCACCAGGTTGCCGCCCAAAACCAATTCATGTCCGAGCATCACCTGGCGCTCGCTGCCATAGCGCGCCCCTTGGACGCTGGCATGGGCGGTGAGGATGAGGGGTAAGGTCGGATCGGCCGCCGCCAACAACTGGTTAACCCCATCGGCCACGCGCTCCTCCAGCAAATTGTAGATTTCCCCGATCTCTTTGCCGGTCGTTTCAGTTTTGGCGAAGAGCGCGCTGTGCGAGACCCAGGGCACCGTGAGCACTTGCGCCGGAATGCCCAGCGTCTCCGGGCCAAAGAGGGCGATCTGATCGGCCACATGAATGAAAGGCACGGCCAGAGTTTGGTATTCATGCAGCGCGTGAGCGCGCCCCATGGCCGGCGATTTATCGTGGTTGCCGACAAGCAAAAGCGTGGGGATACGCGCTTCAGACAGTTGCATCATGCGCTTGCCCCACTCACGCTGGAAAGTAGGTTGGGGGTGGCGGTCTTTGTAAGCGTCGCCGGCGAAGATGACCAGGTCTACGCGCTCGGCAATGGCGCGAGCGATGATCTGATCCAGGGCAGCCAGAAAGTCCATAATCCGCACCGGCAAACCGCTGGCCGGGTCATGGCGGCCATGATTGATCATGTCGATGTGGGCGTCGGCAAAATGGAGAAGGCGAATGGATCGGTTGGGCATGGTGAGATGCTAGTTGCCGACAGCAATGCGGTAGTTGCCGAAAGAAAGTGGGCTGTTGTCCTGGGCGACGACCATGATGTAATATCGGCCGAATCCCAACGACATCACCTTGTCCTCATCCGCATTCCCCAAAGCCTGATTGCCGCTGCCGCGCAACACCTTGTAGCGGTCATAAACGTAGAAATCATAGTTATCGCCCGAAGGGATCTGGGACAAATGCACCCGCACATCCATCGGCGAGATGATGTCGAAGTAATACACATCGAAACGATCCATCATCTCGTTGAAGTTGCCTTCCAGAGAACTCCACATAATCAGCGGCAAGGCTTGCCCAAAGGTGTCATTGGGCTCCCCATTCACCAACGGTCGAAGAGCCAGCGGGACAAAAACACCCGGCGTTGTCGGTGGAACAGTTAGCCGCTCTACCAGGTTGATCGCCTGAGAGCCGGCAAAGAGCGATGTCTCGCCCCCGATGATCCACAAATTGCTGCCGACAAAGCCGCCGCGCGGCCAGGCGCGCACCGGCTCGATCAAGTCAAACCGTCGATCCACAATCAACCAGCGGTTGTTGGCCGCATCATAGCGTTCGATTTCCGCCACCCCATTGAAGCCGGCATCCAGACCGCCAAACACATACCAGGTACCATCCGGCGCGACGGCGCTGGCTGCATTGAAACGCGGGATATTCAAATTGGCGATCGGGCCCCAAATCTGGTCCACCTTGTCATAACACTCGCCGCCGACGATCAAGCGCGCCGCCCCTTGATTCGGATTAGCCGGGACGATCGGCTCCAGACCACCCACAATACACACACAATTGGAGATTAACGCCCCCGCGCCGTTGGGGTCTGGGCATTGACCAGCCAATGCCGCCGTATGCGAATAGCGGGCCACACTGGCCGAGGGCAACACGCGCCAGAAATTGGTGCTCGGCGCGTAAAAGTAGAACTCATTATGGGCCTGGGCCTGCGACGGCGGATGGAACCAGGGGCCGGTGATGCCGCCAATGACAAAATAGCCATTGACGGTGGGATCGGCCACCACGCCGGCATAGCCAAAAGCCATGCCGCCGGGCCAGGGGGCTTCGGCCGGGGTGCTGCTGTTGCCGGGCACCGAGTAGGCCCAGGTGTTGGCCGCGATGGTATAAACACAATGAACGTCGTCGTAGATCGTGTCGTCGCCGACATAGCCGGACGGCAGATAAATAGCCCCATCCACATAAGCCGCGCCGGTGTTGGAGTAGCCGTCAATGCCGCAATTAGGCGGCATCGGGGCCAGTTCCGTCCAGACGCCGGTGAGGGTGTTGAAACGCGCCAGGCTAGGCGTGCGCACCGGCGGGTCAATGGCGGGGTCAAAGGGATTGGTGTTGCCTACGTAGGTTTGCCCCCCAATCACATAGATGTCAGTGCCGACGACAACGGCGGCGTGGCGGCTGCGCGGCCCGGCGGCTAGCCAGGCGTTATCTTGTGTCCACAGGTTATCCGCTTCGATATAAGCCTGCAAATTCAACTGCCCAATGCCGTTTTGCGCCAGTTGGGTTGAGGCGATTTCAATGTAGTAGGTGCGCCCTTGCACGATGAAGAGGCTGGCGCGGGAGAGGAAGCCGTGCGCGTCGTCGTTGCAGCTTAACAGGTGCAGATTGTTGCACGGGTTTTGCAAGTCGGCGCTGTCGAAAATGGCGATAACGGTATCGTAATCGTCCTGGTACTCCACATTCGGCACAGCTTCGACAATCAGGCGGCCGGAAATTCCGGGGATGAGTTTGTACCAGGCGGTGCGATAGACGGGCGTCCCCGGCGCTGGATTGCCCCACAGGCAACTGCTCAGGTCCGGCCCATCATTGTCCATGCTATTGACCAGGGTGGCGCTGGCGGACATTTCGCCCAACGGGATGGTCAACAGGGCGGGGTCGCTGCAATGATCATGCGCCGGCGGAATCTCCACGTCAATGTGGATGGGCTCCAGGTTGACGGTGACGCGACGCGGTTGAATAGTCTGTCCGCTTGGGAAAGGATAAGGAGGCAAGGGGATTCTGTCGGGCGGTTGTGGGGGGGCGGTTTCGGCCGATAATCCCGCCACCAATATAAGCAGCATCATGCATAGGGCCACAGCATAGCGACGCATAAGCAACTCCTGACTTTCGTCGGGAGATTGTACAACAGTTGGCAAGAGGTGTCAGCCTGAGGCGCGTCAGATGAGTTTTCACACGCGCCGCAGATGCAGCGTCACCAGGGTATCGCCGATGTCCACCACGGCAACATCAACGCCGTCGCGGCCCGGAACCAGGCTGAGGGCCAGGGTCTCTTGTCGGATAGTGGCAGCGAAGTTGGCGAGGGCGGCTAGAATGTAAGGGGATTCGGCCGAATCCTCTACCTCCACCTGCACTTCAATCCGGTCGCTAATCTGATAGCCCGCCTCTTTGCGCGCATTGTTCAGGGCGCGCACCAGATCGCGGGCGTACCCTTCTTGCACCAATTCCGGGGTAATGGTCGTGTCCACCGCCACGGTCACGCCCTTGTCGCTGGCGACCGCCAACCCGCCGCGCGATTCCGTCTGCACCAGCACTTCCTCCGCCGTCAGCGTCACCAGCGCGCCGTCCACCAGCAGCGTGACGCCACCGTCCGCCTGCAACGCGCGCGCTACGCCGGCCGGGTTGAGCGCCGCCAACGCCGCCCGCACCTGGGGGAAGCCTTTGCCGAATTTCGGCCCCAGCAGGCGGTTGTTGGGTAAGACTTTGTATTCAACCAGTTCGCCGACCTCAGAAACGATGACGACCTCTTTCACGTTGATCTCTTCTTGCAAGACATCCAGCAATTCCAGTAGCGTGACGCGTTCTTGAGCGGTGGCGACATTGATGCGGGCCTGGGCGAGGGGTTGGCGGAGCTTAATATCGGCCGAACCGCGCGCCGCCCGCCCCAAACTGGCCGCCGTAATCGCCAGCCGCATCTTGTCCAGCAAGCCATGCTCCAGATCGGCCGCGTCCCCTTGCGGCCAGAGACAATGATGCACACTGGCCGGGCTATGTTCACCCCAGACCCCGCTCTTGACCAGGTTTTGATACATAGCCTCCGTTACAAACGGCACAAACGGAGCCAGCACCCGCGTCAGCCCCACCAACACCTTGTACAACGTGTTGTAGGCCGCCTGCTTGTCCGCATCCGCCTCCGACTTCCAGAAGCGGCGGCGGCTCCGACGCACATACCAATTCGAGACATCATCCAGATACAGCTCCAACGCCTGCCCGGCCCGGTCGGCCGTAAATCTATCCAGACATGCCTGAACCTCCAGCGTCGTCTCTTTCAAACGCTCCAGCACCCAGCGGTCTAACTGCGCATTAGCCTGGATCGGTGAAACCGCGTTGAGCGAACTTCCCGACCCATGCCCGGGCTCTCCGGCGCGCCAATTGTTGCCGGCCGCCGGCGTCCACCCGTCCAGATTGGCATAGGTCACAAAGAAGCTGTAGACATTCCACAAGGGGATGAGAAAACGCCGCCGGGCCTCATCGCCGCGCGCATAGCCAAAGAGCAAGCTCTGCTCAGGCTTTTGCAAGGTGTACACCCAGCGCATGGTATCCGCCCCCATAATTTCGGCCGCATCGTCGAACCAGATGGCGTTGCCCCACGATTTGTGCATTTCGCGGCCATCTTCGGCAAACAGGGTGCTAAAGCCCAGGATGTTCTTGAAGGGCGGTTCGCCGGTCATCACCGTACTTTGCGCCAACAGACTGTAGAACCAGTTGCGGAACTGTCCGGGGAAGCTTTCGGTGATGAAGTCGGCCGGAAACCATTGCCGCCAGTAATCCCGATCCGTACTGTAGTGCATGGTGCTGACCGCCACAATGCCGGCATCCAGCCAGGGATTGCCCACATCGCGGATGCGGGCAGTGGGCGCGCCACAATGGGGGCAGGCGATTTTTACGGCGTCAATATACGGCCGGTGGGGCGTGTGTCCATCAAACTCCGCCCACCCTTCCACAGCGCGCTCTGCCAGCTCTTCCCGGTTGCCCACCACATGAAAATGCCCGCAGGCGGCGCATTCATAGATGGGCAAGGCCAGGCCATAATAGCGCTTCTTGCTGATCATCCAATCGTCCATGTTGCGCAGCCAATCCATCTCCCGGTCATAGCCAAAACTAGGATACCAGGTGATGTGATCCACCCCATCCATGATCTGATAACGCAGATGCGCGGCTTTCTCTTCCGGCGTGACCGCTTCGCGGGGCTTGTCCAGTTTGGCCCCCATGCTGATGAACCACTCATCCACCAACCGATAGACCAACTCCTCGCCACAGCGCCAGCAATGCGGGTAGCGGTGGGTGTAGCGTTGCCTGCGGTAATACATTCCCTTCTCTTGCAAGGAGGCAAACACGCCATCGGCCACCTGGCTGACCAGCTGCCCGGTTTGCCGGCCATAGCCATCCAGGAAAATGCCGTTCTCATCCAGCGGGCCAAGCACCGGCAGGTGATATTCCTTCGCCAGCGCGAAGTCCTCTGCGCCGCAGCCGGGGGCGATGTGGACGATGCCGGTGCCTTCCTCCGCGCCTACGTCCGCCCAACCGATTACGCGGTGGGTGTAACCGGCTTGAGCGAACGCGTCCTGCACGATGGGGAGATCATCGTATGGGCCGGCGTATTCCCAGCCGAGCATGTCCGAGCCTTTGATTCGGCCGATAACTCCATGATCCTTGCCGATGAGCGAGTTCTTCACCGCCGCCTCGGCCAAATAGTAGACCCAACCATCGGCGGCCTGCACGCGCACATAATCCAGTTCCGGCCCAACCGCCGCCGCCACATTGCTACTCAGCGTCCAGGGCGTTGTCGTCCACACCAAAAGCGCTTCCTTGACATCGGCCGATAGCGGCGCGACGCCGGGCCAGACCGACCGTTGCGTGAGGGGATAGCGCAAGAAGACCGACTCGTGGGTGATTTCACGGTAACCTTCCGTGACGATCTCATGCTGGCTGATGCCGGTTCCACAGCGGGCGCACCAGGGCATGACATCCCGCCCTTTATAGACCCAGCCCTTGTCGAAGCACTTTTTCAGGAAGGCCCAAATCTGGTAGTTGTTTTCATCGCTGAAGGTGAAATAGGAACCACCCAGGTGGGGCATGCCCAATTGCCCGACGATTTGCTCCACGCTGCCGGTTACCGGGCCGTCCACTCCCTGCACCGTCACGCTTTGCTGCGGGTCCTGGCCCATCAGCCCATGCAGGCGGCGCAGTTCGTCCGGGTCGTTCCAATCCATCCATTGACCCAGGCGAATAGATTGTTCCGTCTGCTTGGCGGCATAGAAGAGCACCTGCCGTTTACACTCGGTGGTGAAGCGCGCCAGACCATAAGCCTCGATGTCGTGCTTGTTGTTGAAGCCCAACTGCTTTTCGACATTGACCTCCACCCAAAGCCCCTGGCAATCGAAGCCGTTTTGCCAGCGTTGATCTTTGCCGAGCATGGCGTGGTAACGTTGATAGAGGTCTTTATAAGTGCGGCCCCAGGCGTGATGAACCCCCATCGGATTGTTGGCGGTGATGGGCCCATCCAGGAAGCTAAAGCGGCGTGGGCTGCCGGCGCGCAATCGGCGCAAGGTGTTGAAGGCATCGCTCCGCCGCCAGAAATCCAGGATTTCACGTTCGAGGGCGACAAAATCGGGCTTGTTATGGACTGCATTGAAAGCCATGAGTAGTTCCTTGAGTTCCTTGGGGCGCTTGGCCGAAAGAAAGAATCATTTCTCCGGCATGACGTCGGGCGGCGGCGTATAGGTCGGGCTAATGCGCAATTTGATGAGGCCCTTGACCTCTTCAGCGGGGTCGGTCAATTCGCCTTTGCGCAAAATGAGGATGTCGCCGCGCCGGGCGAGTTGGTGCGCGAAGAGGCGAATGCGCTTGAGGAGAGTTTGCCATTGCTCCGGGTAAAGTTGCCGGGCGACATCTTCGGGGCGCACGGCGCCTTCCGGCCCCGCCGCCTGGCAGGTTTCCAGAATAGTTTGGTAGACTAGGTCGTCGCTGAAGCGTTTTTTCTTCTTGGGTGGCGCAGCTAGTGGGTTGGTCATAGTTGGGGCTGGGTGTGTAGTTGGGTGGCAACGGCGGTGAGGCCATCCTGGCGGCGTATTTGCGCCAGCCAATTGTCGGGGCGGAACCATAGCTCGCGCACCTGATCTTCCCATTCCAGGCGGGTATAGCCGGCGGCGTCGAGCGGTTGCGTGACGAGATGAACGGTTTGCAAGGCGAAGAAGTGGCGGGCGTGGTCGCGTTGGAAGGTGTTGAGGGTGAGGCATTCGGCCGAATCCCCCGCCTTTTCCCAGGCCCATTTCAAACCCAGCGCACATGGCAGCAAGAACGGCATGGCGGCGCTCCATTCTTGCGTTTCAATCCATTTGCGCCCGTTTACCGTCCGGCTCAACGTCAGGCTATTCGGCTCAAACAGAACTTGCCCGCTGATGTTCCAAGCGGCATTGAAAAAACGGAAGCGCAAATTCAACGGCACGCCGGCAGCATCATACAACCAATGGTACAGATAGGAGTCCCCGGATGAGGCGCGGCCGTCCAGATCAATCCGCGCGATCACATCCTGTTCAGGCGTGCAACTCAAGCGCCAATATTCAATCGCGCCGGTAGGTTGTCCACTCCGCTCGTAGCGAAACTGGCCGCCGGCAAGAGTCGTTTCGTAGGGTTGCTCAGTCAGAAGTAAGCGCATAGTCGGTCATCAATGGGGTGAGGAGGGGCGCGCCAGGCCGGCGCGCCGACTCCCGAATATCTTTAGCTCAGCTCAATATAGAACCGTTTGTTGATAGCTCCTTTGCTCTTATAGTCGGGGATGCGGATTCGGCCGATTTCCTGTGTATTCGCCACATGCGTCCCCCCATCAGCCTGCAAATCCAGCCCCACGATTTCCACCGTGCGCACTTCCGCGATGTCGGGCGGCAGCAAATTGATCTTGGTGCGAATGAGATCGGGGATTTGGAACGCTTCGGCGCGAGGGAGAATCCGCACCACCACCGGCCGCGCCGCCGCCACTTCGCGATTAACAGCCGCCTCAATCTCCGCCACCAACTCTTTGCGCAACGTGGCGAACTCAAAATCCATGCGCCCTTGCAGCGGGTCCATATTGCCGCCGGTGACCTGCGCGCCATAATCGCGCCAGACCACGCCGCACAGCACGTGCATGGCGGTGTGGGTGCGCATCAGTTGATAACGCCGCTCCCAATCCAACCGGCCCTCAATGTCCGTCCCCACTGCCGGCAACGGCCCTGCAATCTGGTGAACGATTTGCCCCGCCTGTTTGCGCAGGCCGGTTACGGCCCAGGTGCGCTGATCCGCTTGCAGGCTGCCGGAGTCATTAGGTTGTCCGCCGCCGCCAGGATAAAAGGCGGTGCGATCCAGGATCACGCCGTCTTCAGCCAGGCCGATCACGCGGGCGCTGAAAGTGCGCCAGTAAGCCTCCGTGAGACACAGTAATTCGGTCATGTCTTTCCCTCAGGCTGTGGGCCTTCGGCCGGCCCACCATTCTTAGCCTGTTAGCCCTTGCCTCTGAATAAAAAACGCCTTCATCCCTAATCTTGGGACGAAGGCGTGTTGCTTCGCGGTACCACCCAAATTCCGGCAGCCGAGCCGGCCCTCTGGTCATCTCGATAACGGGAGATAAGGTCGGCGCAATCTACTAACTGGCTAGAAGCGTTCGATTGGCAGCTCCGGAGGGATTTTCGGCCGAAACTTTTCACCTGACTTCCACCCACTCAGGCTCGCTGTAGCCAGTTTATCGGCCTACTCGTCTCCATCAACACCTGGATTATACGATTAGACAGATTATAGCCAACTTATGTTCGCGCTGTCAACACCCTCAGGCCAATTCCGGCAGCGCGCGGTCGCGTACCGCCAGGAACGCCTCCCAGACGTTGGCTTTGACCTGACCATCCCCACGCACAATCCCGGCATTGTGCATGTGATCGCTCCAGGCAAACCAGATCACGACCGGCACCTGGCGCGCATGTTCTCGCGCCACGTTCGCAAACACATCCCGTAGATACGCGGCAATGCTCGGATTATATTGATCGGGCAACGGCTGATCGTTGGCAATGCCGATCTCGGTGATCCACAAGGGAAGATCAGGGAACGTCACTCTGAACAGGTCAAACTCCTCGCGCAACTCGCCGTAGCCCCAACCGTCAAACGGCTGCCGTTTGGCCCAACGCCCATAAGGATGAATGCCGATGGCGTCCACGGGCAGTTGACCGCCCGCCGCCGCACGACATTGCAACACATAATCCCGCGCCTGATGCGGGCCGGTGGACAAGCCGCCGAAGATGACCCGCGCCTGAGGGGCCACAGCGCGAATGTTAGCCGCGGCTTGCTGCAAAACCAGGGCGAATTTGTCGGGAGGCACGTAAATGGAGACCCAGGGCGTGGCCGGGTTGTCGCCCTCGTTCCAGATTTCATAGGCGACCTGGTCGCCCATCGGCGCATAATGAGCGGCGATTTCGCGGGCAGCCGCGGCAAAACGCGCCGCGTAGGCTTCCCAACTGCCGCCCAACCAGGGCGCATCGCTGCCGGTCACCGTTTGTTGATTGAGGATGAGCAAGGTGCGCAGTCCTTGCGCCGCATATCCTTGAACGATGGGGTCATATTCGGCGAAGGCGGCGGCCACGCTGCGCTGTTTGTCGGCGGCCTTGAAGGGGAAGCGCACCCAATTCAGCCCTTTGAGTTGCCCGCCGGCCAGGGGGTTGCTAATGGCATCGTCAGGGTTGATGTTCATGCCGGTGCTGAGACGGGGAGGATTCGGCCGAATCCACTTCGACATATAAAACAACGCCGACTTGATCGCCCCCAGCAAGCGCTCCGCCGGCGTCCCTTCCGATCCACCATACTGCGCCACCAGAGAAATCCGGCAGCCGTTTAATGGATCAATCACTTCATAGTCCATCCCATTACGCGCCACCGCCAACACCCAATGCTGCTCGGCCGCCGGATCATACGACGTCGTCGCCTGAGTGTCCACCTGCAAGATCACCCCGCCCCCCAGGGCTAAATAGCGATCAATCGTATCCAGCAAGTTGTCCACCGCGCTCGTAATATAGTGCGCCCCCGTCTCCAGGCTTGGCGCTATATTCCCATCCTGTACAATATGCGGAAAAGCCCGGGGCAACGCGGCAAACAAAACCGTATCGCCCGTAAAACCCTGATCCTCCGGCAACTCTTTCAACCGTTCGTTTAACTCGGCCGGTGTGTAATTCTCGCCGAACCGGCTCAACAGCATGGACATACACGTCAACAAACAGCCCCACTGGCCGATCGTGCGCGGCCCAAAGCCCAGTTTCTCGTCACTCCAGCGCGCATCCTTTTGTGAATAAGGGACAATAGGGTGCGGTTGCGCTACCGGCAATACCACGAATGCCTCAATTGGCAAAACGTCGCCGAAAAATTGGCCCGCATCATCCTGCAACCGCCATTGGCTCACGTACTTTTCCCGGCGCGGTTGCATTGGCGCCACAAACGACATAGACAACGTGACCTCCGTGTTGGGCGGCGTCTCTGGAATCGGCCGACTGAGCGTGCCGGTCAGCGGCCCATCCCCGCCCACATGCACCAAACGAAAGCCTGCTCCCCACTTGCGCTGCCCCACATTCGACACCCGCCAATGCCGGGTGAAACCTTGTCCGGCGAAGAAGGTCTTTTGATCGGGCGTCGCGGTCGCCGCCAGCAGGCGCGCATCAGAGCCGCGGCGGCCGCCCGCACTGGCCGTGGGCGACACATCGAGGGCGGCAAACACACGCGGGCCGAAGCGCGTCCCATTCGGCGCTTGCAACTGCCAACGCGATGTCTGCGGACCGCGCGTATTGGGTGCTGTTAGCGTCAGGCTGATCGCCACCTGTTCGCCCGGCGCCACCCTGGCGTGATCTCCCACCTCGCTCAACCTGAAGCTCGACTTTGCCGCCAGTAATGGCCCGAATTCCGCCAGATGAACCATGCTGAAATTCCCATCCCAGGGCTGGGAACCGCTGTTTTTAATCCACCAGGTGGCGGTAAACGATGTTCCGGCCGGAATCGCGTTCAGGTCTCGTGAAGAAGTGAATCTGACATACTGCGCGGCGTATGGCTCCAAATCAGACGGCGGCAAGAAGGGCGGCAGCCCGGCTACTGGCTGCCCCTGGATTGATAGCTCTCCCTCCAGCGCCCACTGTTTGGTCTCCAGCAAACGGCGCAACGCCTGGACACGGAGCGTGGACTTTCTGAGGGCGTCGGCGGTGTCTGCCTGGCCGACAGCGGCGTAATCGCCCGCCAGATGCCACAGCCGCGCTTCGCGTTTATCCAAGAAAGTGCGCAACCAGGCCTCTTCGCCGATCAGCCCGCGCGCGCCCATGCGCCCGACGCCGGTTCCCCCTAATGTATCGTTCGTTTCATGGATCAGTTGAGATAGCCCGCCCTGTACCTGAGCGTCATAGAGGCAGGCCAGACTCAAAGGGGCGGTCAGACCGAGTTGCTGGGCAAAATCCACCACGGGCTGGTAATACTCACGGTCAAAGACGGCATCCTGCGCCGACGACATCGCCGGCTCCGCCCCAACCTCGATTAGCAACCGGCGTAGCCGTTGATTCTTGCGTAACTGAGGGGCGCGTCGTTGAATGCGCTTCTCGAAATCTGCCTGTAACGTCTGGCTGGCCGGGCTTTGGCTGTATTCAAAAAAGCGCGTCAAGACGTGGGCCAACATGCCTGAAGCCAGCGTGGCTCCGTGTTTGCCATAACGGATCACCCCGTCGTCGTGATTCTGAAAAGCTTGAGGATCGCCTTCGGGTCGGCCTGACTCAAAGACATTTACAATGGCCCAGATCACATCCCGCCAGGCGTTGGGGGTAAATGGGCCGGCATAGATTCCAGACATCGTCCACTCCTTACAATTCTACGAATCCATCAGCATTACACTGGTCAGGGTCTCCGGCGAAACCGCAGCAGGCTCCCCTAATAACATGCCACATGCGTCCCGGCATCGGCCCTTATCGTTCTTCTATTCTACCTTGTATCTACGGACAAGTTGCAAAATGGGCTACATTTTAGGTGTGTTGCTTTTGTCCAAATTTTCGGCCGAATCCATCTCGCCCACGCCAAACGCAGCCACACCCTGGCGTAGCGCGGCGCAGGTGATCGCCGCCTTGCCGCCTTGGCCCGCGCAGGTAAGATCGAGCTTAAGTTGCACTCCTTATACTGTAAGAGCGGGCTTTTTCTTTAACCCGCCTGATTCTCAGCCGCAGCGATAGGGCAGCGGTGTTTGTCTTAGAGCCGGGAGACACATTCAGAGT
>JAYRVN010000266.1:0-1862 GCA_041918535.1 Chloroflexota bacterium | reverse complement strand
GGGTCGGAAGTGTATTGTACCTTGCGCGCCTGGTTAAGGAAGAGGTCTCGATTATAATCATTGACCATGAAGCGCTTGAAGGGGCGAATGAAACGCGGCCCGGTGTAGTTGAAAGTAGCAGGATAGTGGGCGCTGTGGAGAATGAAGCCGTATTCTTCGGCCGTATCCGGGGTGACGCCCATGTGGTCAATTTCCCGGTCTTCCAGGCGCATGGCTTTAAAGGCGGCGGCCATTTCGGCGCGTACGGCGTCGGCGCGACCGGTGAGATGATTAGCTAGAATTTCACGGTGGTGTACGACGTGGTAGACAGACAGGTAGTTGAAATTGGCGCTTTGGGCGAGGAGTTGGTGTAAGATGGTAGTGCCGGAGCGCGCGCGGCCGAGGATGAATATCGGCCGAAATGCCACATCTTGCACCTGTTTCAAATAAGGAGCATCCGGGTCAGTTTTCGTCTCTTTTGCCATCGTAGTTTCCTTCCCCAATTTATGCCGGACCGGGCATCAACTTGGTTGTTGGCAGGTCAAAACATCCCCTTGCTCGCAGGAGCACGTTGCCGGGCTGCCTTGACCACGCTGCCAGAGCGGACTCTGCCGACCCTTATTATACACATTACTGATATTGGGCGCGAACACCTAACAACGCAGACCCAATGGCGTTGGTTTTGAAACGCTCGGTACGCGGGTGTGGCCGACCGGTTAACCGGCGGCCGGTTTCTGCGCTGCCGCTAAAATATAATAGCGCAAAGCCCGGCTTCGACTACGAATCACCATGGCAAAACCGAGTCTGGCGCGCCAATAGTCGCGCCGACTTAATCGGCCGGCCTGGAATTCCTGTTTGGGCCAACGGCCGAGGCTGCGCTTAAAGCCTTCCCAGCAAGGCTCGGTCACATCGCTAACGACGACCGGGGAGAAGCCCACTGCTTCCAGGTGTTGCCGATAGGTTGCCGGGTCCGACACATAATTGGCGGCAACACGGTGCAGACGATCTTGGGCGCGTCCGCTCGCCTGGGGAGAGAGAATATCGGACAGCACCAAGAATCCGCCGGGCTTGAGCACACGGTACGCTTCCTGAAAGAACCGGTCGCGTGTGTTGAAATGGAAGGCGGATTCAACACAGATCATGTTGTCAAAGGTGGCGTCAGCGAATTCCAGTTTGACGGCGTCCATCAAGCGGAAGGTGCAACCCGGCGCGTTTTGACGAGCGCGTTCCAACTGCTTCTCCGAGATGTTGATGCCGACAATGGCTTCAGGCGGGTAGGTTTTCAGCAGATGCCGGGTGGTAGCGCCGAGCCCGCAAGCCACGTCTAGAATTGTCCCTGTGTGACGTGGGATATAGGCCAGCAGCTTCTCCATCAGGTTGGCCGAAGCTTGCGCTTGTGTTTGGGTTGAAGCATCCCAATAGCCGTAGTTAAAGAAATCGCTGCCGCCGTAATACTGGCCGGCAAGTAACCCTTGCATGGATTCGTCGTAGTTTTGCTCAAGAGGCATGGCGTGGTTGGGGGAGTAGGCGGGGCCTGACCGGTTTTCACCCGGTCAGACCCCAAATTAGGCGTTTCAGTGTCGCACCAGGGGGAAGTACATCGCGTGGTTGGGGAAGAACGGCGCAATGCGGCGCAGTTCCCAGCCGCCCTCGGGCAGGTCGTCGGTGAGGTCAGACATCAGGTTCATGCTGTTCGTTGAGCCGACATAGACTCCGAAGGGCGTTGAGATCATCGTGCGCGCGCCGTGGTTTGTGTAATTGCCGAAGCCATTGCTGGTGACGATTTGGGCCGGTTCATCGGCCGAATCAAAGCGCCAGATGTCTGCCCCGCAGTCAAAGGGGTATGAGGTCGCCGTCGGATCAGGGCAGTCCGGCTCCGGATT